>NZ_AWFE01000045.1:0-329 GCF_003263315.1 Hyphomonas sp. GM-8P | reverse complement strand
GTCTCGTTCTTGCGCGCCCCGCACACATGCGGACGGACATTCCAGAGGGATGATCCAGTCAGCGCGTGTGCTGCCATCAGGCGCAGCGCAATGGCGGGTGCGGCCAGCAGGCTGGCGGCGGCAGCGCCATGCCGGTGAAGGCCGACATATTCCGCCATCGGGCCGGACATTTCAGGTTTGATGTCTGTCTGTACACTGCCGTCTCCGTTAATGTCCTGACGCGACTTCTTGCGGGCCTCCGAAGCTGTCAGCCAGCCTTCATGGAACATCACCGTGCCATCTTGGCGCTGCTCCACGTAGACCTTGCCGCCCTTCTTCTTCGTGGTCTG
>NZ_AWFE01000044.1:0-349 GCF_003263315.1 Hyphomonas sp. GM-8P | reverse complement strand
ATTCATGGCCGGAATTTACGGGGCTGGGTCAAGGAGTTCGTCTCGAAGTTTCGAGTTGAAGCTCTCACAGTATCCGTTCTCCCATGGTGATCCTGGCTCGATGTAGAGCGTCCTGACATCCAGTGCCTCCAGCCATTCACGCAAAGCGGTAGCAATAAACTCCGGCCCATTATCTGATCGGATGTGCTCCGGTGGCCCATGTTCAAGGAACAGCTCACCAAGCGTGTCGAGGACATCCCGAGAGTTCAGTCTTCGTTCGACGCGGATCGCCAGACACTCTCTCGTAAATTCATCTATGACGCAGAGCATGCGGAAAATCTTGCCATCATGCGTACGGTCCTGGACGAAG
>NZ_AWFE01000043.1:0-368 GCF_003263315.1 Hyphomonas sp. GM-8P | reverse complement strand
CGTCTCCATCAATACGTGGATCCATGCGGCGATTGCCCGCCGTGTCGGAGGGGGGGTGACCGCGGAAGCTTTCTTCAAGCGCCTGCGAGACAGCAGCCACCCGTCCGCCATGCAGGCCCTGCTGAAACAATCCCAGGAGGATTGAAGGACAGGCCGGACGAGGTGCGGGCTTCATAGCGCCAGACTGCAACTCTTCATGATGAGGCGGTGCGCCAATCCCGGTCTGGAAAGTGGCGGACGGCGAGCGTACATTATGCAGGTCGAGCGTTTTCCCGGTCCACGGACGCGGGATGCGATTCGGCAGCACATGGTAGAGTCGCGCGCCCTGCGTACAAATTATTCAGAAACAAAAACAAGGCAAAGAAGGG
>NZ_AWFE01000042.1:0-373 GCF_003263315.1 Hyphomonas sp. GM-8P | reverse complement strand
ATGCCCGCCTTGGCGAGGGTGCCGCCCGCTACTGTCCCGGCCGCGACGCCAGCGGCCGTACCGATGGCCGCGCCCGCGCCCAATTGCGGCGCGCCGGAGACAAGGCCCGTGGCGATCCCGGGCCCGAACAGGCCGAGGGCCAGCAATGAGAGCGATCCAAGGATGACGGAGGCAGCCTGTTCGAGCGTCACCTCGTCCGGCTGGAAGGTCGACGTAATGGAGGAGAAAATGGTCGAGCCGATGCCGACAATGATCGCCAGCACCATCAGCTTGATGCCTGAGGCGATGACATTGCCGAGCACTTTCTCGGCGAGGAACGAGGTCTTGTTCCAGAGCGCAAAGGGGATCAGCACGAACCCGGCCAGCGTCGTCA
>NZ_AWFE01000041.1:0-373 GCF_003263315.1 Hyphomonas sp. GM-8P | reverse complement strand
ATACCGGACTTGGCAAGGCTGCCGCCCGCAACGGTACCGGCGGCAACGCCTGCGGCCGTGCCGATGGCGGCCCCGGCCCCCAGCTGCGGCGCACCGGAGACGAGCCCCGTGGCGATGCCGGGCCCGAACAGGCCAAGCGCCAGCATGGCGAGCGAACCGAGGATGACGGAGGCGGCCTGTTCGAGCGTCACCTCGTCCGGCTGGAAGGTGGATGTGATGGAGGAGAAGATCGTCGAGCCGATGCCGACAATGATCGCCAGCACCATGAGCTTGATGCCGGAGGCGATGACATTGCCGAGGACTTTCTCGGCGAGGAACGAAGTCTTGTTCCAGAGCGCGAACGGGATCAGCACGAACCCGGCCAGCGTCGTCA
>NZ_AWFE01000040.1:0-377 GCF_003263315.1 Hyphomonas sp. GM-8P | reverse complement strand
CGTAAGCATCCGGTGAGCGCCGCCTTGCGCACATCACCTGCCTGATGATGATCGGCGGATAAGGACTGGTCTTGAGACATGGTCCGAGACTGGTTGCATACACTCGGTGACACATGGATCTTATACTTGGTGCGCCTCGCCGGCGCTGGTCGCGAGACGATAAGCTGGCGGCGGTGGCGGCAACGTTTTCACCCGGGATGACGGTGACGGAAGTTGCCCGCAACCTCGGCATCCGTAGCAGCATGTTGTATACTTGGCGCAAGAAGCTGCGCGCGGAGGCGGGCTTTCCGGACGCCCGGTACTCGCCGACC
Source organism: Hyphomonas sp. GM-8P (assembly GCF_003263315.1). Taxonomy (NCBI): domain Bacteria; kingdom Pseudomonadati; phylum Pseudomonadota; class Alphaproteobacteria; order Hyphomonadales; family Hyphomonadaceae; genus Hyphomonas; species Hyphomonas sp. GM-8P. The sequence continues at coordinate 66 of NZ_AWFE01000040.1, read as the reverse complement.
TTTGTGCCGGTGACCGTCACACCGGATCCCGTTGGATTTGTTGGCGCATCGCCGGCGGCGGTGACG
>NZ_AWFE01000039.1:0-380 GCF_003263315.1 Hyphomonas sp. GM-8P | reverse complement strand
GGGGAAAGTACTAAGCCCTTCACGTAAACGCATAGCGGTCGATCATGTGGTGGAAGAGCTTGGCGCATCTGAGCGTCGGGCTTGCCGCGTGATCGGCCAGTATCGTTCGACCCAACGCAAGCCGAGAACCTCTCGTGGTGATGAACAAGCACTGACACGGGCCATTATCAACCTCGCCTCTCGGTTCGGTAGATATGGGTATCGCCGGATCACTGCACTGCTCAGGGCCGATGGTTGGCATGTGAATGAGAAGCGGGTGTATCGCATCTGGCGTCGTGAAGGGCTCAAAGTCCCAATGAAACAACCAAAGCGCAGTCGGTTATGGCTGAATGATGGCTCGTGTGTGCGGCTAAGGCCTGCGCATAAAGGCCATGTCTGGT
>NZ_AWFE01000038.1:0-413 GCF_003263315.1 Hyphomonas sp. GM-8P | reverse complement strand
GGGGAAAGTACTAAGCCCTTCACGTAAACGCGTTGCGGTCGATCATGTGGTGGACGAGCTCGGTGTCTCCGTGCGCCGAGCCTGCCGCGTGGTTGGCCAGCATCGCTCGACACAGAGACGCGAGAAGACACCTCGGTATGATGAAGGCGCACTGACAGCAGCTATCATCGCTCTGGCCGAGCGGTTCGGACGATATGGCTATCGCCGTATTACAGCCTTGCTTCGTGAAGCTGGCTGGTCTGTCAGCACAGGCCGCGTCTATCGCATCTGGAGACGTGAAGGGCTTAAAGTCCCGCAGAAACAACCCAAGCGTGGCAGGCTCTGGCTGAACGATGGATCATGCGTTCGGCTGAGACCCGCTCACAAAGGTCATGTCTGGTCATATGACTTCGTCCAGGACCGTACGCATGATG
>NZ_AWFE01000037.1:0-413 GCF_003263315.1 Hyphomonas sp. GM-8P | reverse complement strand
GCTGACAGCGGCCATCATCGCCCTGGCTGAACGGTTCGGCCGGTATGGCTACCGCCGGATCACGGCCCTGCTGAGACGGGATGGCTGGCATGTGAACGAGAAGCGGGTGTATCGCATCTGGCGGCGTGAAGGGCTGAAAGTGCCAATGAAACAACCAAAGAGAGGCCGTCTCTGGCTGAATGACGGCTCCTGCATCCGGCTGAGGCCGATGCACAAGGGCCATGTCTGGTCCTATGACTTCGTTCAGGACCGCACGCATGACGGCAAGGTGTTCCGCATGCTGTGTGTGATTGATGAGTTCACTCGCGAATGCCTCGCCATTCGTGTCGAACGCAAGCTCAACTCCCGCGATGTCCTAGACACGCTGGGCGAACTGTTCGTGCATCATGGCCCGCCGGAGCATATCCGTTCCG
>NZ_AWFE01000036.1:0-458 GCF_003263315.1 Hyphomonas sp. GM-8P | reverse complement strand
ACCGGACGAATGCTTTCCGCCTCAACACAGGAACGATCGGCCATTACCTGAATGGTGTCGTTGACTACGGTCAGGAGTGCATCCGCTTCCAGGACTCCGCCGGTAACGCCGTCGCGGGCTATCAGGAAGGTGCGGATCCGAAGTTCAGCTCCGTACTGTTCGATTGTGCTGGTGGTCTGGCAACAGCGGCTGACGATGCCGCCGCCGCCCAGGGCGCCGTTGATGCCGATGCGAACAATTCGACCAACGTTGCAAACATGTTGACCTCGACGTTCATCAACGGTTCGGCCGAGGCCGCTGTGACGGCAGTCGATCCGGCCACCGTGTCTTCGTTCTTCGACTCGGTGGACTACATCGGTGCTGTCGAGAACGCCCAGGACACCTGGTGGCAGGGCTGGTCGTGCGGTCTTGAAGCCAGCGATCCTTGCTGATCGCGGCAATCCATACGGCGGGCGCTT
>NZ_AWFE01000035.1:0-120319 GCF_003263315.1 Hyphomonas sp. GM-8P | reverse complement strand
ATACCGGACCACTTTTCGGGATGCAGACCAATCCGGGGTCAGGGATTTCTGGACTTCGATCCCGTCCAGCAGATCAGACGGCACGCCGTCCAGCAGAACACCGCGGCGGTCTTCCGGCGATGGTGTACGCACGCCGTTGATGGAGGAGGCGATCAGGTCGGTGTTGATGCCGCGGATCGAGACGTAGCGGCCTTCGCCCTGGTCGTTCTCGATAGAGAGACCCGGAACGCGGCCGAGCGAGTCGGCAACCGTTGTATCGGGGAAGTTGCCGAGGCCGTCGGAGTCCACGACAGAGATGATGGCGTTGGAAGCACGCTGCTGGTTGATGGCGCCTGCCTGGGCGGCGGTGGAGCCGACCACGAGCACATTGTCCATGTAGCGGGTGTCGCTGCCGACCGTGAAGTTCACGGTGGCGGCGCCAGCGAGCGAGACGTCGGAGGTGACTTTGTCAGCGCCGATATAGGAAACGGACAGCGTGTAGTCGCCGGCCGGAATGTTGTTGAAGCGGTAATCACCGTAACGGTCGGACGCGGCGGTGCGGCCGAGTTCCTCGATCGTGACGATGGCGCCCTGCAGCGGCGCTTCGCCGGATGCGTCCGTGACCTGACCAATGATGACGTCGGCGGAAGCCGCCTGGATCAGCCCGGCGGAAGCAACCCCGAGCGCGAGTAGTGAACGATAAGATTTTGGCATGACAGACCCCTCTGTTCGGTGAACCGAAGCGCCCTTCCCACAGTTTCTTGACGGGCCTGTTTCGGTTTTGTCACCGTTGTGTGACGCGCTATGGTTGCAGCAGGGGCGTGGGTCGAAAAGCTCGCTTTGGCCGGCGTGTGCGTCTTTCCGGCAACAGGCCTGGCGCCCGGTTCCTGAAAACTGGATGACGGTTTTGACCCAGGTTGGGGACCTCTTGGAATCTCGTAATTTACACTTATGTAAAGTGTAAAGTGAGATCGGAGAGAAAGAGATGATCAGGGACAGTGAGAGAATGGAGCCGCTGGTGGCCGAAGCCACAGGCCTGCTCAAATCCCTCAGCCATCCTGACCGGCTGATGATCTGCTGCCAGCTGCGCGGCGGGGAGACGTCTGTCGGAGAGATGGAGGCGGATCTCGGTATCCCCCAGCCGCGCCTGTCGCGGGAACTCGCCAAGCTGCGCGAGGAAGGCGTGCTGACGGCGCGCAGGGATGCGCGGCAGGTTTTCTATACACTTTCAGACAAGCGCGCGCATGCGATGGTGGATGCGATTTGCTCGGTGATGCTGGGCAAACAGGCCGACCCGGATGTGCGCATCGCCAAGACAGCCAAAGCCAGGAAATAAGGAGCCCGCAATGACGAACCCAGTTGTGACAGCCTTCTTCGACGAGCCGACCTACACGGTGAGCTATGTCGTGACCGATCCGGAGACGAAGGTCTGCGCCGTGGTCGATTCGGTGCTGGATTTCGATCCGGCGTCCGGCCGCACGAACACCGAGTCCGCTGATGAGATCATTGAGTTCATTCAGAAAAATGATCTCAAAGTAGAGTGGATTCTGGAGACCCACGTCCATGCCGACCATTTGTCGGCAGCGCCGTACATTCAGGAAAAGCTGGGCGGCAAGATCGCCATCGGCGCCGAGATCCGCACCGTGCAGGACACATTCGGCAAGATCTTCAATGAAGGCACCCGTTTCCAGCGAGACGGCAGCCAGTTCGACAAGCTGATGGTGGACGGTGATACGTTCCGTATCGGGAACATCGAAGCCCATGCCATGCACACGCCCGGCCACACGCCGGCCTGCATGACTTATGTCGTCGGAGACGCGGCGTTCGTGGGCGATACCATGTTCATGCCGGACTATGGGACCGCCCGGGCGGACTTTCCCGGCGGAGACGCCCGCACGCTCTACCGTTCGATCAAGAAAGTGCTGAGCTTGCCGCCCGAAACCCGCCTGTTCATGTGCCATGACTACAAGGCGCCCGGCCGGGACGAGTACAAGTGGGAGACGACGGTCGCTGAGGAGCGGGCAAACAATGTCCACGTCCATGATGGGGTCACCGAGGACGAGTTCGTCGCCATGCGCGAAGCGCGGGACGCAACGCTGGACATGCCGCGCCTGATCCTGCCTTCTATCCAGATCAACATGCGCGCCGGTCAGATGCCGGAGCCGGACGATAACGGCACCAGCTATCTGAAAATTCCGCTGAACGCTCTATAGTGGCGGGAAAAGCCGGGGGCTGAACGCGTGAAACTGTCTGATCACCTGCCCATTCTTCAATGGGGCCGTACCTATAATGGCGGCACGTTCACCAATGACATGGTGGCGGCGGTGATTGTGACGGTCATGCTGATCCCGCAATCGCTGGCCTATGCTATGCTGGCGGGCCTGCCGCCGCAGGTGGGGCTCTACGCCTCCATCCTGCCGCTGGTGATCTACGCCATTTTCGGCACGAGCCGGACGATGGCCGTCGGGCCGGTGGCGATCCTGTCGTTGATGACGGCCGTCGCCGCGGGCAAGGTGGCCGAGCAGGGCACGCCGGAATACCTGACGGCCGCGATCATTCTGGCCATCCTCTCCGGCCTGATGCTGGTGGTGATGGGCATTTTCCGGCTGGGCTTCCTCGCCAATTTCCTGAGCCATCCGGTCGTGTCCGGCTTTGTCACCGCGACCGGCATCCTGATTGCCGTCAGCCAACTGAAATACCTGCTGGGTGTGCAGGCGAGCGGGCACAACATCATCGAGACGCTGGCCAGCATCATCAGCCACCTTGGCGATGTGAACTGGTACACGGTCTCCATCGGCGCTCCGGCGGTGGCGTTCCTGTTCTGGGCAAGGAAAGGCCTGAAGCCGTTGTTGCTGGGGCTCGGCCTGAAGGAGAATATCGCTGGCACGCTGGCGCGGTCCGGACCGGTTCTGGCCGTGGCGCTGGGCGGTGTGGCCGTGACGGCCTTCGGGCTGGAAGCCAAGGGCGTGCACATTGTCGGCGACATTCCGAAAGGCCTGCCGGGCCTGACCGTGCCGGATTTCGACCCCGGCCTCTGGCGCTCGCTGCTTGGCTCCTCAGCGCTGATCGCGATGATCAGCTTTATTGAATCAGTCTCCATGGCGCAGACGCTGGCCGCCAAGCGCCGCCAGCGGATCGACCCGGACCAGGAACTGATCGCGCTCGGTGCCGCCAGCCTCGGGGCAGGTTTCTCCGGCGGCTATCCGGTGACCGGGGGCTTTGCCCGCTCCGCCGTGAACTTCGACGCCGGTGCCGAGACGCCCGCCGCGGGCGCCTTCACCGCCGTCGGCATTGCGCTTGCCGCGCTGTTCCTGACGCCATTGCTCTACAACCTTCCGCAAGCCGTGCTGGCCGCGACGGTGATCGTCGCCGTGCTGGGCCTCGTGGACCTGAAGAAACTTGTGCACACGCTCAGCTATTCGAAGCGCGACTTTGCCGCCATGCTGGGCACGATCCTCGTCACGCTACTGGCGGGCGTGGAGTTGGGCGTCACCACCGGCATCATCGTCTCGATCGGCCTGCACCTCTATGTCACCTCCAAGCCGCACTTTGCGATTGTGGGGCAGGTGCCGGGCACCCACCATTTCCGCAATGTGAACCGGCATGCCGTTGTGATCCCGAAACATATCGTCACGATACGGATCGATGAAAGCCTGTACTTTGCCAATGCCCGCTTCCTGGAGGATACGGTCTACTGTGTCCTCGGGAACCGGCCGGACGTCGAGCACATTGTCCTGATGTGTCCGGCGGTGAACCATATCGATGTCAGCGGCCTGGAAAGCCTCGAAGCGATCAACCGGCGCCTGAAGGATGCCGGCGTCACCCTGCACCTCAGCGAAGTGAAGGGACCGGTGATGGACCGGCTGAAGCGCACGCATTTCCTGGATGATCTGACCGGCAAGGTCTATCTTAACCAGTTCGATGCCATCGTGGACCTCGACTATGATTGCGCGAAATCTGCCATCGAGAAGACGGGCGAGGTGACGGACCCGACCTCTGATCCATGCCCCTCGCAATGCATTGCGGGCGTGCGGGAGATGAGCTGAACGCGCTCCTTCAATCCTACGGGCAAGGTCCTGTACTAACCCCCGCGCATGGCTGGAAGATCATGAAGACGAGACATCACCGAACGGCACGGACGGGTGATGCGGCTGCTGTATCTCAGCGGGCGCAGCGTGGCGAAGATTGCGCGCCAGCTGGGCCGTCTGGGCGCTGATGCTGGATGAAGCTGTGCTGGGCGTTCGGCAATTGTGAGGCGCCTAATTCCCGGTGCGGAAGCTCTTGCGGCCGAAGTAGGAACCGGAGGAAGCGGGCTTTGGCGCTTCCGGTTCGGCCGGGGTTTCGGCTTCGGTTTCTGCGGCAGGCTCTTCAGCCGGGGCCTCGGTGACAGGGGCGGCAGTCTCGACCGTATCGGGCGTATTGCCGTCCATCAGGTCGCGGATCCAGGCGCAGGCGGCGCCCGCGGTGGAGACCTCGATGTCCGGGACGGTCTTGTCGAGGCGGCGGGCAAGCAGGCGGGCCTGATGCGCCGTCAACGATTTAAGCTGGGCTTCGAAGATGTCCTTGCCGACGGCATCGCGCAGGGCGCGCATGACCTCGACGGTTTGCCCGGCGGAGATCATCAGCTTCTTGGTCAGCAGGCCGGCCGCAGCGGCGTATTCTTTCTCTCCCAGCGCGCTGAAAGCCTGGTTCAGCAGGGCTGTCAGCGCTTCGGCGCCAGCCTTGTGTGCGTCGCCGCTCATGCCAGCGCCGCCTTCACTTCTGCCAGCAGGTCCTTGATCACCGGCAGGGCGCCGCCGGACCATTTCGCCTCGATCGTCGGCTCCGGGCCAAGCTCGATCGGGTTGGTGGCAAAGCCGGACTTCATCGGGATGACCGTCTTGAACATGGTGAACTCGGCTTCCTGGGCAGCCGCCGCTTCGCGCATCGCGTTCAGCACGACCTGCTGGTGTTGAGAATTGTCATACCGGGTCGCCAGCACCATGGGGAGCTTTTTCACGTCGCGTTCGCGCAGATTGGTCATCACGTCGCCGGTGAAGAGGTCGAGGCCGAGTGTGGACATGAAGTCCGGAATGGTCGGCACGATCACGAGGTGGCTGGCGGCGAGGACCGATTCCGTCATCGTGGAGATGCCGGGCGGGCAGTCGCACAGAATGACGTCATACTTCGCCTTGAGCAGGTTGAAGTCGTCGCGCAGGCGCCGGCCGACCTGGTTCTCCAAGGCTTCCATGGAATAGCCCTGCTCGGTCAGGTGATAGATCAGCTCTTTCTCGGTCTTGCGCAGGCGCGGGCTCGACGGGATCAGGTCCAGTGGCAGCGGCTTGCCGCTCGCGGTTACGTCGGAGGCGTCGGTGACGATATACTCTTCCAGCCGTTTCTGCTCGTTCGCCTCGAAATTCTCCAGCAGCCAGTCGGAGATCGTAGCGTAGTCGTTGATGGCCTGGAACAGGTGTTCGTCGCCCTCATTGCCGAAGACCAGCAGAGAGGCATTGGCCTGCGTGTCGAGGTCAACGACCAGGACGCGGCGGCCTTCGGCCGCGAAGGCTTCAGCCAGGCTGACAGTAGTTGTGGTCTTGCCGACGCCACCCTTGGAATTGGCAATAGAAATCACACGCGCCGACATTCTTCAGCTCCTCGACCCCTCAAAACGGAAGCTAACGACAAAGCAGATTTGGCTCCTGATGGCTACGCCAGAACGTCGCAGAGCTGTGGGAAATAGCAGCGCCAGTTCCGCAGCTATAAGCATGTTTTTCTTTGTAATTATTGGATAATTCAAATCCCAATCCCCGGGTTACGGCCGCATCTTAACTTCACGCCATCAAACGACGGAGGCGGATGCAGCGGCATGGTGTGGATCTGGATCCCGGGAAAAAACAGGCATGAGTCGAAATCGGCTCCACCCATGGTGGCACTGACTGATCCCGGCGGCCTGAATTGGGGCGGCCGGGAGCGGGGGCGCGCTGACCTGCGATGGCGACCTGCGCAACGCGGTCGCCTATCGCTGTGTGCGCATGGTGGGGGAGGTGGCGGTGTCCGTGCCGTTGGTGACGGCGCACGAGGCAGCCGCCCGCCTGATCCGCAAACCAGCGCCGGATGTGGCACGCCCGGCCTTCCGCGAAGGCGTCTACACAAAGCTGCAGCTGCAAGGAAGATAACACAGGCGATGGGCCTTCGGGTTTGGTGCGCATACAAATTATTTGGCTGTTGGGTGAGAAGGTGTTGAATACAGGTGGTGCCTCACAAAGGAACCGAGGCGTTATGTTAAAATGGCGTACCTTTTAGAAGCACACCCTCTGACTGCGCATTCAAAGTGTCAGATGGAAATTGTGTGGTAGGCCAAACGCGATTTTTCGCGGAACGATCTTTCATCTGCGCGCGTCTGCCGGGTTGCTCAGCTGGGTTCGCCGCGGTGGGGACCTGCCGGAGAGTTGGGCCCTGCCGGAGGCGGCCAATGCCGGTCGGTTCGCTGTTCAGTTCGATACCGGCACCGGATTTGGCGATGAGATAGAGACGGATATGCCCTCAGCGGCGATTCCATCGGGCGCGATCGCAGCGTGCCTGGCTGAAATCGGCGCAGATGGCCGCAGTGGCAAGTGGGTTCCAATCCCCCTCGGGACACCCTAACTGTATGTCAGCAAATGAAATACCAGAAGGATCCGACTCACTTGGCCATCGACCCCTACATCGTGCTCGGCGTTCCGCGCTCGGCGACGGAGGCCGAGATCAAGAAGGCTTACCGGGCAAAGGCGAAAGCCCTGCATCCGGACCAGCACAAGGATGATCCCAAGAAGGCTGAAGAGTTCAAACGCGTCTCGGCCGCTTACGACATCCTTGGCGATAAGGAAAAGAAGGCGAAATTCGACCGCGGCGAGATTGACGGCGACGGTAACCCGACCGGCTTTGCTGGCGGTGGTCATCCGGGTGGTGCTGGCGGGTTCCGCTGGCAAAGCGCGTCGGGCCAGAGCCCCTTCGAAGGCGCGCAGGGCGACCCGTTCGAAGACATCCTATCCGGCATGTTCGGCGGCGGCCGGTCCCGCCGCGGCGGCCCGGGTCCGCAGAAGGGCCGGGATGTCCGCTACCGTGTGCAGGTTGACTTCGAGGATGCCGTGCTCGGCGCGCGCCGCCGCATGACCATGGCCGACGGCCGGGCGCTGGACGTGAACATTCCTGCCGGGATCGACACCGGACAGACGCTTCGTCTGAAAAGCCAGGGCCAGCAATCGCCTTATGGCGGCCCGCCCGGCGACGCGCTTCTGGAAATCGAGGTCCGTCCATCGAAGATCTGGGAGCGTGAAGGCAAAGACCTTCGCATGAAGCTGCCCATCGGCCTGAAGGAGGCCGTTCTCGGCGGCAGCGTGGAAGTGAAAACACCTTCCGGCCATGTCACGCTGAAAGTCCCGGCTGGCTCCAACACAGGCGCGCAGTTGCGGCTGAAGGGGAAAGGCGTGAAAACCGCGCCGCCGGGCGATCTGTATGTCCGGTTGGAGATCGTCCTGGAGAATCCGAAGGACGAAGGCCTGCGCAAGTGGGCGGAGAAATCCTGACGCCTGCCTGATTTGCTTTCCGGTGGTCAACCGAGCCTCCCTTGTTCCGGGGATATACGGCCGGGGCGTTGCCGGTAATGAGTTCAGTTCCAGAAACTGAACCTCAGGGGGGCGCTCATTATGCGCATCGCTATTATTGGCTTGTCCATGCTCACGCTTTCGGCCTGCGGAGCGGCCGGTTCCGAATTCGGCACTGAAGAAGCGGCTGGGCCGTGCGGCAATATCCAGGCCATGCTCGACGCGCGCACCGAAGCCGAACCGTTCAAGCGCCTGCGTGGCGTCAACAAGATGATGGGCGACACGCCGCTGTCGGATACTTTCATCGGGACGCACAAGCCTTTCGGCGCGGCCTGTACCGCAAGTGTCATGAACGGTTTTGGCGCCGGCACGACGATTTACACCTACAGCTGCCCCCTTTTCGAGGGCAATTCCATAGGCCGGGACGACGAGCGCGCAGATGCTGAAGCGGCGTTCGATACGGCGGCCAGTGAAATGCGGGCTTGTCTCGGTGACGGATGGGAAACCGCCGAGGATACCGAGAACGGAGATTATCAGGTATACCACAAACTCACGTATAAACCGGTGGACATGGCCGACAGTGCAAGCGGTTTCACCGTCGATCCCGCTTTCCTGGAGATGAGCTATACGCCCTTCATGCGCGGGCGGGGCGGACCGCCGGGCTGGCAGGTCATGTTGCAGTTCCAGGCGCAGGTCGATACTCCGGCGAAGGAGTAGGAAGATGCGCAAACGGATAGAACTATTCAGAACGGCCTTCGTGCTGGCAGCGGCGCTTGTGCCGGCAGGCTCGGCGCTGGCCGATTGCGCCGAGCTGAAGCAGGTCGCGGACAAGCTGGAAGCGGTCCGGCCCCTGACGTCGGATTTCCCGCTGGCGACCGGCTGGCTACATCGTGATGTGGCGCTGACCGGCGATTGGGTTCTGGACGGTTTCGACGACTGCCGTTTGGTGGACGGGCCGATCGGCAAAGTGACCCCGAAATATGTCACCACGGCGTATGAGTGCCATTTGCGGGAGATGCCGGGCAGTGAAGACGGCGCGGAGATGATGGTTGCGGATCGGGCTGCGTTCGAGACGCGGTTGAGGTCCGCGGTCGGATGGCTGCAGCCATGTCTGGAGAATGGCGAAGCGGGCTTTGAGCGGGATACAGGCAGTCATGGCACCACGGAGCGATTCGTGAGAATCCAGCGCAAAAGCGAGACTCTAGGACTGTATGAAAGGGCGAGGATTGCCCTGTCTATGGAAAGCTGGAGCGATGCGCGCCCGTACAATGATCCGAGGGCCGGATTTACCATGTCGATGACTCCGCGGGACATGAAGCTGGTCATTTTCAGCCCGGCCTGGACACTCGGTCCGCCGTGAGGCGGGTTGCCGGGGCGGCATTTGCCTGCATTTGAGGGGTGGAGGCACTGAATGAAAGTGAACGGTATCGTTCACTTCACATTCAGAGCTGCGGCCTTATACGGCAGGATATGAAACGGATTGCCGCCCTTTTTCTGGCCCTTGGCCTCGTCTTCGCGCCCGCGGCGTCGGCGCAGGACTGGATGAACCAGTTCTCGCCCGGACAGGCGCGCGATTCGCGCAATCAGGGACGGACCGTGCCGCTGAGCCAGATTTTCAACAATCTGAAGCGGCAATATGGCGGCTATCAGTTGAGCGCCGACCTGTATGACCGGGGCAATGGCAAATCGGTCTACGAGATCGACTGGATGACCAAGGATGGCCGCAAGATGCATTTCGTGGTCGATGCGCAAACGGGCGCCATCCTTGACCGCCGCGGTGCCTGAGCCAACATTAGCCCTTAGCCATTTCAGGGAGTAGCCGAACCATGCGTATCCTGGTTGTTGAAGACGATGCTGACCTGCGCCGCCAATTGGCCGACGTGCTGGGGCAGTCAGGTTATGCGGTCGATCTCGCCGCAGACGGTGAGGATGGCCACTTCCTGGGTGACACCGAACCTTATGATGCGGTGATCCTGGACCTTGGCCTGCCCAAGATGGACGGGGTGAGCGTGTTGAAGAAATGGCGCGCGGACGGAAAGTCCTTCCCGGTTCTGATCCTGACCGCCCGCGATTCGTGGAGCGAGAAGGTGGCCGGCTTCGATGCCGGGGCCGACGACTACCTGACCAAGCCGTTTATCACTGAAGAGCTGCTGGCCCGCCTCCGTGCGCTGCTGCGCCGTGCGGCTGGTCATTCCGCTGCGACGCTGGAAGCCGGCAAACTGATGGTGGATACCCGCGCCGCGCGCGCCATGATCAATGGCGAGCCGGTGAAGCTGACCGCGCACGAATACCGCGTCCTGTCCTACCTGATGCACCATCAGGGTCGGGTTGTTCCGCGTACGGAACTGGTCGAGCATATCTACGATCAGGATTTTGACCGCGACTCGAACACGATTGAAGTGTTCATCGGCCGCCTGCGCCGCAAGATCGGGCAGGACCGTATCCAGACCGAGCGTGGTCTCGGCTACCGACTCGTTGTGCCGGAGAATGAAGCACGCGTGGCCGGCTGATGCCGCCCCGTGCTGATTGCCGGGTATGAGCGACGCCGACACCAGACCTGATACATTCCTTGACCGCTGGACGCGCCTGTCGCTGGCCCGGCGGATCATTCTGGCGGCCGCTGTCTGGGGCCTGATCGTGCTGATCGGCGGGGCGCTGGCCCTGTCGGCGCTTTACCGGGCACAAACGCTGTCCCTTCTGTCCGACGATCTGGATCAGACCCTGATCACTCTGACGCGCGACATGACACGCGAGGGGGCGTTCCTGCCGGATGGCCGGGTGACCGACGACAACCACGTCTTCCTGTCGACAGATTCCCGCTACCAGACCCAGTATTCCGGCCGCTACTGGGCGATTGTTGCGGTGAACGAAGACGGCGAGGCGGTTGGTGACCTTCGCTCTCGCAGCCTGTGGGACGAGCCCGTGCCGGTGTCGCCGCGCCTGTTGAAGCGGGCGCTCGCCACGCCGGGCACGACGCAGTTCGGGATTGGGCCGGGGCCCGCCGGCCAGCGTATCTTCGCAGCAGCCAAGGCTATAATTGTGGAGAACCGCGCGACGCCGCTTGTGCTGGTCGCTGCCGCAGACAGGGCACAGAACGACGCCGCGGCGACCCGGTTTCGCAATTTGCTGATCGGCACAATGGTGGTCCTGTTTGGCAGCGTGTTCGCCGCGATGGTTGCCGGAATCCGCTATTCACTGCGGCCGCTGGTGAAGCTCGGCCATGACATTGCCGAGATCCGGGAAGGCACGCGGCTGAAACTGCCCGACGATTACCCGTCCGAAGTGCAGCCGCTGACGGAAGAATTGAACAAGCTGGTCGACCACAACCGGCAGGTTGTCGAGCGGGCGCGCACGCATGTCGGGAATCTTGCCCACGCTTTGAAGACACCAATTGCGGTCCTGCGCAACGAGGCGACAGGCAAGACTCAGCTGGACGATGTCGTGCGCCGCCAGGTCGATTCGATGCAGACCAATGTGGAGCACTATCTGAAGCGTGCCCGCATGGCTGCGCGGGCTGAAGCGCTGGGCGCGCGCACGGAAGTGCGCCCGGTTCTGGATGGTATCGCCCGGCTGATGAACCGGCTTTATGACGCCAAAGGCATTGATGTGACCGTCTTCGGTGGCGAGGCAGCCGTCTTCCGCGGGGAGCGGCAGGACCTTGAGGAGATGGTGGGCAATCTCATGGAAAATGCCTGCAAATGGGCGAAGGCCGATGTGCGGGTCAGCGTGCTCGACGATGCCACCGAATTACGGATCGAAGTCGATGATGACGGCCCGGGCCTGACCGCAGAAGAACGCGAAGGCGCGCTCAAGCGCGGGGTGCGACTTGATGAAACAACCCCCGGCACCGGACTGGGTCTGTCGATTGTCACAGAGCTGGCAGAGCTGCATAAGGGCGTGCTTGAACTGGATGAGGCCCCGGCCGGGGGCCTGCGCGCACGCCTGAGGTTTCCGAAACGATGAACCGCCTGAATATTGCTGTCGCCGGTCTCTGCCTCGCTGTGGCCGTGGCAGGCTATCTGGTGGTGGGCAAGCCGGGCATGCCCGACGAACCGATGGCCAAGCGGCAGGAAGGCCTCGCCCAGAAGATCGCCACGGCGCCGGAAACACTGACGCCTGCGGAAACCCTGTCGCGCCTGGAACTCGCGACGCAGCAGCGCCCGAACGACCCGCAGCCGCATTTCTTTATTGGCGAGATGCTGCGCGCAGAGGGCCGCCCGGAGGACGCAGCGCGCGCTTACCAGTCGGCCTTGCGGCGTGACGAGAATTTCGTTCCGGCGCTTGTGGCGCTGGCCGATACGCTGGTGGCGTTGTCAGGTGGCGGGGTCAGCCCGCAGGCCACGAGGCTGTATGGCCGGGCTTACGAACTGGACGAGACGCAGGTGCGCGCCGGAATGTGGGCCGCAATGGGGGCCGCGCAGGCAGGCGACCAGGACAAGGCCGAACAGGCCATGCGGTATATCTACAATAATCTTCCCGAAGGCGATCCTCGCCGGGACCGTTTCCGCGGCATGATCGAAGCCATCGGTCAGGGGGAAGAGGCTGCGCCCGGACCGGGACCGGCACCTTCGGAATAGGCAATTTCAGGGGTAGGCAGGGCCAGCTCCCGGGCGACCCGAAATCCCAGGCCGCTGCCTCGCGTGGATGGTGCGTGAATATCTCGGGTTGCCTCTCGCACTTCGCCCGGGCCGTAGTTCCAGGAGCCACCGCGTATCACACGATTTGAACAGTCAGGCTGCTGCGCGTCGCCATCCATGTCTGCGGCCCGTAGGGGGCCGTAGCAATCCTCCACCCATTCCCAGACATTGCCCGTCATGTCGAATAGGCCAAAGCCATTTGGAGCATAGGACCCCACCGGCGCCGTAAAGGCTGCGCCGTCGTCACAATTGAATGTGTTCCAATCCGGAAAGTTCTGCTTGGCCGATACATCTGCAGCGTTTCTCAGCATACAGTCCGCCTGCGTATTTTCGTTGATAGCATGGACCGACCGTGAGCCAGCCCGCGCGGCATATTCCCATTCCGCTTCGGTTGGCAGCCGATAGGTTTCCCCCGTCCGAAGGCTGAGCCAGCGCACATAGGCCTGCGCGTCGAGCCAGTTCACACAAACAACCGGATGGTCGGGTTCCTGAGCAAAGCCGGGGGCGTCCCAGGTTACATCTGCGTAGAAATCGAGACCGCCGTCGCGTAGCCCCCAGCACCAGCCTGCCGGTTTGTAACCTGTCGCGTCCATGAATGCCTTGAACTGAGCGACGGTGACTTCGGTACGGGCCAATGCAAAGCTGGTGGTTTCCCGTTCATCGGATGGCATTTCCTGAGTGTGGCGCGCCGGTTTCCAGAGCTCAGCGGATTTCAGCAGCTCGGCTTCCTCAACGGTCGTTCCCATCAGGAACCGCCCAGCCTGGATCGCCACCATGTCTGGACAGTCTGCACAATCCTGGAACACCGATCCTGCGGACGGGACATTGGTGCCGCCCGAGGCGCGCCCCATCCAGAATGTCGCCTGACTTGCGACAATCACCATGGCGGCCACACCGAAGACGGCGAGAACCTGCGTTCCGAGACGCTGTCCCGTTTCGTCGGTGCGTGTTGCCCCCAGACCAAACCGCATGAACCAGCCGCCGAACCCGGCCGTGATCAATGCGAGCAGGATCAGTCCCGGACTTGAGTGCGGGTGGACCACGCCACCTTCCGGCTCCAGGTCGAAGGCGATCCGGGCGGTCAGGACGGCTGCGGAGAGGGACAGGAGAGCAGCGCGGGCCGCCATCCGCCGCTGGCCCGGTTTGCCATCGAACGATGCCCGCCAGATTGCGTTCAGCCCGATGAATGCAAGAAGCGCCGCAATGGGCCAGGCAAACATGCCCGGATGAGCGAGGGGGGCAGATCCTGCAAGCATGCCGCCGACAAATGCGCAAATGACGGCATTGCCATAGCGGAACGCGCTGAAGGCAGGCTGGGTTTTGAAGTTCCTGAGCGTGTGGGCGTATCCGCCCAACGCGACGGCGAGCAGGATGAAGATGTAAACCCAATGGGGATCGGGCGAGAAATTTGCCTCTACACCCACAACAGCGAAAACGCGCCGGAGGGCGGCTCCGGCCAGGTCGACTATTTTCGCCGCAGTCGGCTGTTCAAACAGCGTCCCGAAAAAAGCCTGTGTCACACCGATCAGCCAGGCGAAGCTTTCGTGGACGAAGATGTGAAACCCATCGCGCATCAGGGACAACAGGGCCGCCACACTGATCAGGATGATCCCCACCTGGACGGTGAGATCGCCAAAGATTCTAAGCTGGCGCAATACGGGTCTCCCAGGCCGAAGCGGAAAGGGAAACCAGTAGCAATTCGCGTGCCACGCGAACTGTTATGGCGTGGTTCGGAGCGTTGACGCCGGCCTGTTTTAGAGGATGTGGCGTTCGAGGGTTCTGATCCCGACCCGGGATCGTCCATCCGCATCTATCGAACATGTTTCCATGCTGAACCGGCATCGCTGGCCATCAGGCGTAACGACGACGAGATCATCCGGCACGGCAGGCGGCTCCAGATGATGCCGCACAAAATGAGGGCCGAATTTCCTGGGTGGCAGGCCGCTGCGGATGAGCGCCGCTATGTTGTCTGCGCCCCGGATATCGCCGAAGGGTGAGGCGGTGGACCAGACGCCGTCCGGATGGAACAGGCTTGCGGCGGCCTCGGCATCGCGCCGGTCCACGCAATCGAGAAACCGCGCCAGCAGCGATCGGTCTGAGCGCCTTGCCGTGTGGGTGGTGTGCAGCAGGGCGTGCGCGGCTATCGAGTTCGGCTCCCCAAGTTCCGTATCGTACAGTTTCCGGACGTCAGGGTTCTCATAGGAGCGCCTGCGCGGGGCTTTGGCATCGATGTCGTAGATCGCTTTGCTGCGTTTTTTCAGGACATCAGGGTCCATGGATTTCGGCTCGCCGCCGCCGCCCAGACATCCGCCCGAACAGGCCATGACCTCGATGGCCACATATGCCGTGCGCCATGCGTCTGTCTCCAGCATGCGCTGAGCCGCGGCAATGCCATTGCAGACCGCTACAGTTCCGATGCCGGGAATGGTCGCCGTCTTTACGGCTTCGCGCACGTCACGCAATTGCTGCCACTCCAGCGGAACCTGGTCTTCCCGCCCTGTGAGGTGGGCTGCGGTACGAACCATCGCTTCCATCACACCGCCAGAGGCGCCGAAGATCTGCGCTGCGCCTGTGCTCTGGCCGAGCGGGCTGTCGAAACTGCCGTCTTCGGAAAGGGCGCCAAATGCAATGCCCCGGGACCGGATCATCCGGGCGAGTTCCCGCGTGGTCAACACATGATCCACGTCACCGGACATACCCGGCCGCAAGGCCTCGTCTTTTTTAGCCGTACACGGCATGACGCTGACAACATAGGGCTCCGTTTTTCCCTCGGCGAATTCCGGTCCGAGGGATCGCGCGAAATAGCCCCGCTTTGCGATGGCGCCATGCATCTGCTGGGGGGATTTCGTCGTGCTGAGATGCTGAAGGAGATCGGGCCGGTTGAGCTCAAGCCAGTTCACCCACCCCGGACAGCAGGATGTGAACAGTGGAAGGTCCGTCTGTGTTTCCAGACGGGTCAGCAGCTCCGTCCCTTCCTCCATGATGGTCAGGTCAGCTGTAAAATTCGTATCGAAGACATAATCGAACCCGAGCTGCCTCAGCGCGTTGATCAGCCTGCCGGTGCTGACAGTCCCGGGCGCCATGCCGAACTCTTCGCTGATCGCGATACGTGTGGCTGGCGCAACCTGGACGACAGATGTGCGTTTGCGCGCGTCGAGCGTATGCAGAACGTCGTGCCAATGCGGCGCCTCTATCAGGGCGCCGACCGGACAGACCAGCGTGCATTGACCGCAGGAAATGCACTGGGTTTCAGACAATGGGTCGTCGAAGACGGTGACGGGTAGGCGTTCGTCTCCGCGTTCGGCAAACCCGATCACGTATTGCTGCTGGCCGGCCTCGCCGCAGGCTTCGGCACACAGGCCGCACTCGATACATTTGGACAGGTCCCGCCATATGCTGGGCGACGTGTGGTCAGCTGATGAATGTTCAGGATGTGCGGCAGATCCCGGGGGAATTTCCTCCCAGCGCTCCTCCCACTGGTTTTCAGCGACAAGACTCTGCAGTTTGCAGGACCCGTTGACCTCGCATCGCATGCAGTCGTTCGGGTGGCGGGCTAACAGCCACTCTCCATTGCTCTGCCGGAATTCCCGAAGTGCATCTGAATCCGTTTCGACGACGTCGCCTTGATTCGCCGGAGTCGTGCAGGCTGGCCGCGGCTTTGTCTCGCCTTCAACCTCGACCAGGCACATCCGGCAGACCGAATGGGACGGCAGGCCCGGATAATGGCAAAGCGTGGGGATATGGATGCCTGCTTTGCTGGCAGCATCGAGCAGCGTGGCACCCTCGGCTATTTCGACCAGCCGCCCATTGATCGTCAGTTCGATCATCCGAAAAAGGTCTCAAATGCTGCAGGCGTCATAATCCCCAGTATAAACGCACAGCCCGCAATTAGACAGCCACGTCTCTATTGGGTTCAGGCCTTTCCAGCCTGCCCATACGGGCGTCAGGGTCTCGCCCGCGCCGGATGCATCTGCCGCACTCCCAATTTGGCGCGGGTCGCTCTATAAGACCGGCATGCGCGCACGCACTCGACGACTCTACACGTTTGGCATCGCCGCCGTCCTGCTGCTGGCTGCGGCGGGGCTTGCCTTCATGGCCCTGCGCCAGAATGCCAACCTTTTCTACACACCCCAAACGCTGGCCGAGAAAGGCCTGCCAAAAGAGGGGCGTGAGGTGAAAGTCGGCGGCTGGGTCGAGCCGGGGTCGCTGACCTATTCGGCGGATGGCGCCACCATGATGTTCACTGTGATGGACAACAGCGATGCCGACATCAAGGTCGCGTTCACCGGTATTGCGCCGGACCTGTTCCGCGAAGGGCAGGGCGTTGTTGCCATCGGCCAGTTCAGTCCCGACGGCACATTCACCGCCCGCCAGATCCTGGCGAAGCATGACGAGAACTACCAGCCGCGCGAACTGCGCCCCGAGGCAATCGGCGGATGATCGAAGCCGGGCATTTCGCGGCCTTCCTGGCGCTCGGCGCCGCGCTGGCGCAGACGATCTTCGGCCTGAAGGGCGATCGCCGGTGGGCAGGCATGTCCGCCGTGACCGGTTTTGGCCTGATGGCGTTTTCGTTCCTCACGCTGGTGCATGCCTTTGCCGTTTCGGACTTTTCGCTCCTGCTTGTGGCGAACAACTCCCACACGCTGAAGCCGATGCTCTACAAGATTGCCGGCACATGGGGAAACCATGAAGGCTCCATGGCGCTCTGGGCGCTGGTGACCTTTGCGTTCGGCGCAGCGGCGGCTGCCCTGATGAAGACGGGACGTGTGAATTTCGAGGCCCATGCGCTCGGCGTGCAGGGGTTCCTGACCGCCGGCGCGATGGGCTACCTGCTGTTTGCGTCCTCACCTTATCTGCGCCTCGACCCGGCGCCCTTTCAGGGGGCGGGGCTGAACCCGCTCCTGCAGGACCCGGCACTCTCCTTCCATCCGCCGATGCTGTATCTCGGCTATGTCGGGTACTCCTTCGTTTTCGCGCTTGCTGCGGCCGGCATGATGGATGGGCGCATTGACCGGGTGTGGGCGAAGGAAGCCCGGCGCTGGTCGCTCGCCGCCTTTGTGCCCCTGACCTTGGGCATCGCGCTGGGATCCTACTGGGCCTATTACGAGCTTGGCTGGGGCGGCTGGTGGTTCTGGGACCCGGTGGAGAATGCGTCCCTCATGCCCTGGCTGATCGGAGCGGCCTTGCTGCACTCCGTGATCGTCACGGAAAAGCGCGAAAACTTTGCGGCCTGGACGGCGCTTTTGTCCGTGCTGGCGTTCCTGTTCTCGATCATGGGAGCCTTCCTCGTGCGCTCCGGTGTGCTGACTTCCGTTCATGCCTTTGCTGTTGATCCGGAGCGGGGAACGATCCTTCTGTTCGGACTGATGGTCTATGGCGTGCTCGCCCTGGGCCTGTTCGTCTGGCGCGGGCCTTCCCTGAAAGGCGCCAAGCCCTGGCTGATTGTTAGCCGCGAAGGCGCGTTGATGGCCAATAACATCGTGCTTATCGTGGCAGCGCTGACCGTATTGCTGGGCACACTTTTCCCGCTGATGGCCGAAGCCGCTGGACGCACCATGTCCGTAGGCGAACCATATTTCCGGCTGACTTTCGTGCCCATCCTGGCGGTCCTGCTCGTCCTGCTGCCCGTCGCCCAGAACTGGGCGTGGGGCAAGGCGGATCTGAAGCAGTGGACGCGCTGGGCCATCGCAGGTGCCGCACTGGTCGCCGTGTTTGCCGCGCTGGGTATTGGCATCTGGAAGGTTTCACTGGGCGCGGCATTTGGGCTGGCGCTTGGCGTCTGGCTGATCGGCGGTGCCTTGTGGGAACTGCGGCGCCGTGCCGTCACGCTGAAGCGCGTGTTCCGCGTTTCCCCGCGCGTCTGGGGCATGACCCTCGCCCATATGGGGATCGGCCTGTTCATCATCGGCGCCGTGATCGAAACGACCGAACGGTATGAAACCACGGTTGCGCTGGCAGAAGGCGGATCGGGCGAGGCGGCTGGCTGGACCCTGACTCTGGAAGATGTCCGCTCCATCGAGGGGCCGAACTGGTATGCGGACAAGGCGGTGCTGACCGCCGTGAAGGGCGGTGTGACGACCGTGCTGCAGCCGATGAAGCGCTACTATCCTGCCGCGCGCATGCCGACGACCGAGACCGCGATCTTCAAGACCGGCACGGGCGATCTTTATGCGGCGCTTGGCGAGCAGCGTGTCGTGGACGGGCAGGCACGCTGGGTTTTCCGGGTCTACTTCAATCCGCTGATTGATTTCGTATACTTTGGCGTACTGCTGATTGGCCTCGGCGGCTGTCTCAGCA
Source organism: Hyphomonas sp. GM-8P (assembly GCF_003263315.1). Taxonomy (NCBI): domain Bacteria; kingdom Pseudomonadati; phylum Pseudomonadota; class Alphaproteobacteria; order Hyphomonadales; family Hyphomonadaceae; genus Hyphomonas; species Hyphomonas sp. GM-8P. The sequence goes on along the minus strand of NZ_AWFE01000035.1, from coordinate 101,844 downwards.
TGGTGAAGGTCAAGCGATGAAGGCGTTGTTCCTGTCTCTCGTGATCGCACTGGCGGCCGATGTTCCGCTGGATAATCCGGCGGAGGAGGCCCGCGCGCAGGCGCTGATGCGGGAGCTGCGCTGCGTGGCGTGCGAGAATGAACCCGTCTCCCAATCCGCTGCGCCGATCGCCGAGGATATGCGGACCCGCATTCGCGAAATGGTCGGCGAAGGGTCTACCGACCAGGAAGTGCGCGACTGGTTTGAAAGTCGCTATGGCGAGTTCGTGCTGTTCCGCCCGAAGGGAAACAATCTGAGCGGCATGCTGCTCTGGCTTGGTCCGTTTCTCCTGCTCGCCATTGGCGGACTCATCGGCTTCCTCACCGCACGGCGGAAGCGGACAGTCGTGGACCAGATCGAATCGGAAGACGTCTGACCCCGCCTGCCATTCAGTCAGGATCTCGAAATTGTGAGGGGCAGGGTTTGCCGGCGCCGACCCCCGTGGGAATAGCCGTCAGGCTGGGTGGGGACATTGCTTGACGTCTGAATGGGACTTCGCAAGCCACCTTGGCAGTAGGCAAGACGTACGAAGTGGTGATTGACACCGGTAGGCCCGGGGATTGGGCCCTTCCAGCGCCGGCAACTGGCTTGAGGCATAGGCGCGATGACGCAACAGCCTGTCTGGCATGCGGTTAATCAAGCGCACAAATCAGCCCCTTCTGATCTATAGTGAAAACAAGTATGTCTCGCAAACTGTAGTATTTCAAGGGCTTTTTCGATTTAGTCATACTAACGGTATGTTTAAATCTGATAAGATTTGAAGTTTCAGAATTTTGTCGACCCCATCATTCGGCGGCTGGTTGAGAAGAGTTTTCCAGGCGCGGCCGGGCCTCGATCGGATTCCTCTCCATTCCTCGCCTGCCGGAAATGAGCTGATCGGACAGAGCGTCGGTCCGTTCCTGGGCACCGGCGTGATCTCCTGATTCCATTCGACTTACTGTCTTTTAATGACCACATTCGTTCTCGTATGATTATGTAACGTCCGACCGGACAAACGGCGATATTTCAGAGAGTTGGAGAGAGAAATCATGAAACTTGGCATTTCTCGGCAGGCACTGGTTGCAGCGCTTTTCGGAGCCGCAGCGGTTGGGACCTTGTCGATCGCGCCTCAGATTCTCAGCCCAGAGGCCGGCGCTCAGCCGATCGCGATCCAGGCGCCTGCGGGCGCGCCGATGAGCTTTGCCGACCTGATCGAACGCGTCGAACCCGCCGTCGTCAGCGTGAACGTGGTGTCCGAACGCCAGGTCAACGACATGGGCGACATGCAGGAATTCTTCGAACAGTTCCGCGGTCTGCCGGGGCTCGACGACTTCCTTGAGCAGCGCCGCCAGCAAGAAGAACAAGGCGAGGAGCCGCAGACGCGCGAAGCGCGTTCGCTCGGCTCCGGCTTCTTCATTTCGCAGGACGGCTACATCGTGACCAACAATCACGTGGTCGAGAACGCCGTCCAGATTGAAGTGGTAACGAAGGACGGGGCTGAACTGGAAGCCGAACTCATCGGCACTGATCCCGATACAGACCTCGCCGTTATCAAGGTGAAGGATAAGGGGACATACCCCTATGTGCGTTTCGGCAACTCCCATAATCTCCGCAAGGGCGACTGGGTCGTGGCCCTCGGCAATCCGTTCGGATTCAGCGGTACGGCGACGGCAGGCATCCTTTCGGCCGATGGCCGGGAGCTCGGCAATGATAGCCCGTATACGGACTTTCTCCAGATTGATGCTGCGATCAACCGCGGCAACTCCGGCGGCCCGACCTTCGACCTGCACGGCAATGTCGTCGGTGTGAACACGCAGATCCTGTCGCCCACCGGCGGTTCGGTCGGTATCGGTTTTGCGATCCCTGCCGAGCTGGCCCAGGAAGTGACCCAGGCCATCATCAAGGATGGTCATGTCTCCCGCGGCTGGCTGGGTGTCCAGATCCAGGACCTCACCGAAGACATGGCTGAGGCCCAGGGCATGGACAACAATGATGGCTCCATCATCGCTGACGTGACCGAAAACAGCCCGGCGGCCAAAGGCGGCCTCCAGCGTGGCGACATCATCCTGTCGGTCAATGGCCAGAAGGTCAGCGATGCGACCTCGACGACCCGCCTTGTCGGCCGTCTGATCGCCAACACATCGAACAAGTTCGACATCATGCGTGGCGGCAAGCGTCAGACGATCAATGTCGTCGTCGGCGAGCGGGGCGACAATCTCAGCGCCCAGCGCATTCCGGCTTCGGCCCTGTCCGAAGGCTCCGGCGACAATGCCGACGAAGCCACCATGGAATCGCTCGGCGTGACCTTCATTCCGCTCGACGACGAGATGCGCCAGCGTCTCGGCCTCGACAAGGACGAAGCCGGTCTCGTGATTTCAGAGGTTGAGCGTGGCGGAGCGATCGAAGAGGCCGGCCTGCAGCGCGGCATGGTCATCCTGGAAGCCAACAATGAGCCGGTCTCGAGCGTTGAAGTTCTGAAGAAGGCCATCGACGCCGCCAAGAAGGCGGACCGGACCAAAGTACTGATCGCTGTGCGTGTGGGCCAGATCACGACCTACCGCACCATCGACATCAGCAAAGACTAAGTGAGGCGGAAATGCTAGACACAGTTCAGGAGGATCCCATGCGTGTGCTGGTGATCGAAGACGACGCAGAAATGGCCAGCTTTATCGAGAAGGTCCTTGTTGAGGCTGGGCATTCGGTGGACAAAGCGGACGATGGCGAGCGTGGACTGGCAAAGGCGCGGTCGGAAGAATTCGACGCCATGGTGGTCGACCGCATGCTGCCAGAGAAAGACGGCCTGACCCTGCTGAAGGAATTCCGTGACGCGGGCGGCACGACACCGGCGCTCTTCCTGTCGGCGCTGGGCGACGTCCAGAACAAGGTACAGGGCCTGAAGGCCGGCGCCGAGGACTACCTCGCCAAGCCCTTCGCACCGGCAGAACTTGCTGCACGCGTTGAGGCGCTCGGCCGGCGCACGCCGGGCCAGGAACCGCCGGTCACCGTGCTGAAGGCGGGCGACCTGGAAATGAACCTGCTGACCCGCAAGGTCACGCGGGCTGGCCAGAAGATTGACCTGCAGCCGCGTGAGTTCCGCCTTCTGGAATACCTGATGCGCCATGCCGGCCAGGTCGTGACGCGCACCATGCTTCTGGAGAAAGTGTGGGACTATAATTTCGATCCGCAGACCAATGTGATCGATGTTCACGTCTCGCGCCTGCGCGCCAAGATCGACAAGGAATTCGACGAGCCGCTGCTACACACGGTCCGCGGGGCCGGATACAGGTTGCAGGGCTAGACGGATTGGCAGGGCGCTGGCACTAGCGAGCCATGAAATTCGCCCTGCCGACCTTCCTTAGGACGACCACATTCAAGCTGGCGCTGCTCTACAGCGCCATGTTCGCAGCATTTTCGGCGGCGTTGCTGGTCTACCTCTATTATTCGACGGTTTACTACATTCGCGCGGAATCCGACCGGCGGATGGATCTGGAATTCGAACAGCTGGGTAATGCCTACTTCACCGGCGGCATGGAACGCCTCAGCGAGTCGGTGTTCGAGCGGATGACCCGCAACGGATCGACCTTTTTCTATTATCTCGAAGATGCCTCGGGCCGCCGTATCGCCGGACACTTCCAGCGCATGCCTGCGCATAATCCTGATCTTGATGTCCAGACCGTGTACTTCGAAGTCACGCTGACGGAGCCGGACGGGTCCGAAGTCGTCCGTCCTGTGGCGGGCCGCATCGTGCGCCTGCGCGACAATGGCGGGGCTTTGCTGGTGGCGTTTGATACTGCGCAGCAAACCGCGATTGTGGGTCGGATCCAGAACGCCATCTTCATTGCCGCGCCCATCGGGCTTGTCCTGTCACTGCTGGGCGGTCTGTTGATCTCTCGCGGCGCGGCGCGGCGGGCAGATGAACTCGCGCGGACGGCAGAAATGGTGATGGGCGGCGAGCTTGGCCGCCGCGTGCCTGTGCGAGGGTCCGGCGACGAGTTCGACCGTCTGGGCCAGCGCATGAATGCGATGCTCGACCAGATCGAGAAGCTGGTCGAATCCACCCGCAATACCGGCAACGCAATTGCTCATGATCTGCGCTCCCCGCTCTCGCGTCTGCGCAACCGGCTGGAGATCGCGCTCTCCGAGCCGATGTCCAAGGAAAGCGCCGAAGCGACGCTTGGGGAGACGGTCGAGGAAGTCGACCGGGTGCTCGGCACCTTCAACGCCATCCTGCGCCTTGCCCGCCTCGAAGCGGGTGCAGAAGGCGAGCGCGTGCGGATGGACGTCAGCGAACTCGCCGAAGAACTGGCCGAACTGTTCGAGCCGGCCTGCGAAGAGGCCGAACAGAGCTTCCGCAGCCAGATCGCGAAACACCTGATGGTTCTGGGCGACCGGGACCTGATCGGCCAGGCTCTGTCGAACCTGCTCGACAATGCCATCAAGTACACCCCCGTGGGCGGAAATGTCAGTTTTACCGTGGCGCGCGGCCCGGAAGGCACGGTCGATCTCACAGTCATCGATACCGGACCGGGCGTTCCGCCGGACGCGCGCAAGCGGGTGGTCCAACGCTTCCAACGGATGGATTCGGCACGCACCCAGCCGGGTAGCGGCCTCGGCCTTGCCCTCGTTGTGTCAGTTGCGGAAATGCATGGCGGTGAATTGATCCTGTCAGACGGAAACGGCCCGGAGGGATCGCCCGGGCTGAAAGCGACATTGAGATTGCCCAGGGCATAAGCATGCTGAACGTCAGACCGATTGCTGAAACTCCTGAAGCAGCGCTGGCACTTGCCTGCGAACGGGCGCCATATCTGCGGCGGCTGGTCGGCCGGGATCTGGAAGACCGGGACTGGCGCGAAGCCATCGAAACCGTACGTATGCTGCCGAAATTGGGCCAGAAACCCATCGAAGAGGCGATGCGTGTTTTGCGCCGGGCCAAACAGGCAACGCATTTGTCGCTGGCCGGGGAAGACTTGTCAGGCACGCTGGACGTCATGGACGTCACACTGGTGCTGACAGAGCTCGCCTGTGAGTGCGTCGATACTGCCCTCAAAGTCGCCCTCGCGCATCATGGCCTTTCCGGCGATGGCATCTTCGCCATTGCGCTTGGCAAGATGGGCGCGTTCGAACTCAACTACTCCAGCGACATCGACTTCTGCATCTTCTATGACCCCGACGTGTTCGACGGAGGGGAACGTTCGCCCGGCGAGGCGGCACAGCGCGTCGCCCGGGATATCGTCCGCATGTTCGATGATATAACCGAAGACGGTTATGTCTTCCGCACCGATTTGCGCCTCAGACCCGACCCGTCCTCGACACCACTGGCCGTGTCCACCGCCATGGCGGAAGTCTATTATGAAAGCGTCGGCCAGAACTGGGAACGGATGGTCTGGATCAAGGCGCGCCCGGCCGCCGGAGACATCGCGGCGGCCAAGCGCTTCCTGAAGGGGATGGAGCCTTATGTCTGGCGCCGGAACCTCGACTACTGGGCCATTGGTGACATCCAGGCGATCAAACGGATGATCAACACCAAGGCCAAGGCGCGGGAATTCAGTATTCCGAACCCTGACATCAAGCTGGGGCCGGGCGGCATTCGCGAGATCGAATTTTTTGTTCAGACCCAGCAGCTGATCCTCGGCGGCCGGCGTCCTGAACTGAGGGACAATACGACCCTTGGCGCGATGGAGGCCCTGCGCGCTGGCGGAGTTGTTGAGGACGAGACAGCACGCGACCTGACCGAAGCCTATCGCCAGCTGCGCAATGTCGAGCACCGCATCCAGATGCGGAATGATGAACAGACCCACACGCTGCCGAAGGACCCGGAAGCGCGGGAAGTGGTCGCCTTCCTCAGTGGCTATGGAAATCTGGAGGAATTTGACCGGGACGTTCTCGAAACACGCCGGATCGTCCAGTCGGCCTATGACGCCCTGTTTGCTGCCGAAGACAGGGCGGCAGGGGAAACCCGGTCCGGCAATTTCGTGTTCACGGGGGTCGATGACGATCCGGGCACGGTCGAAACCCTCCGAGGCCTCGGCTTCAGTGATCCGAGTGCGGCGATCGAGACGATCCGCAGCTGGCACCGGGGCCGTGTGCCCGCCACGCGTACGGCGCGCGGGCGCGAATTACTGACGGCGATCCTGCCGCGCCTCCTGGAAGACATGGGCAAGACGGGTGAGGCTGACGAGGCGTTCCGCTGGTTCTCCCGTTTCTTCGGCGGCTTGTCGTCCGGTGTGCAGACGCTGGCCATGCTGCTGGCAGAACCGGACCTGCTGGACGATCTGGTCGCGACGCTGGCGCTGGCGCCCCGCCTCGCGGAAATCCTGTCCCGCCGTCCGGACTTGCTGGAATCGCTCGTCAGCGGGCAAGCGCCGGTGCGGCCTGAGATCGGACCTGATACGAGCTTCGACAGCGCGCTGGATGCCTGGCGCCGCTATCACCGCGACCAGCACTTCCTGACTGGCCACCGCCTGCTGCACGGGCTTATCCCGGCGAAGGATGCGGCGGAATACTGGACAGCGCTTGCCGACGACACAATCCGGGAAATGGCCGCCGCGGCGAAATGGGAAACCGAGCGCCGCAACGGGCCGCAACACGGTTCTTGGGGCGTGTTCGCCATGGGCAAGCTGGGCGGCAAGGAACTGACCGCCGGGTCCGATCTCGACATCCTCGTCATCTATGATGCCGACCCGCTGGAAGCGCAGACCTGGTACACGCGCTTCACCCAGCGCCTGATCACTGCGCTGACGGCGCCCACCGCGGAAGGCGCCCTTTACGAAGTGGATATGCGCCTGCGCCCATCCGGCCGCGCAGGCCCTGTTGCGGTCAGCCTGCCAGCCTTCACATCCTATCAGCACAAGGATGCCTGGACCTGGGAGCATATGGCGCTGACCCGGTTGCGCCCGGTCGCGGGAGATGAGGCGCTCGGGCAGACCGTCATGGATATTGCCTTCGATGCGATCACGGAACGTGCGAAGACAAATGCGGAAGCTATCCCGGCTGACATTACCGACATGCGTCAACGCCTCTACCGGGAAAAGCCGGGCAAGGGACTGTGGGACCTCAAAACCGCCGAGGGCGGACTGATCGATGTGGAGTTCGTCGTGCAGCAGGACATGCTGCTCGGTGGACGGGCCGAAGCGATCTGTGCGTCCACGCAGGACGCCATTGAACGCTCCAGCTTCAACATCGAAGAACGCCTTCTGCTGACGGAAGGCCTGCGCCTTCTCCAGGCACTCCAACAGGTCCAACGCGTGGCCATTGGCACCGAAACGCGCTCCGATGTCATGCCGGCAGGCCTGCGGGACAGGCTCTGCAGGGCCGTCGAAGCCGGCACGTTCCGTGATCTGGAGACTGAATTATCTTCCACAAAATCAAGGCTTCACCAGCTGGCTGTGGAAAAACTGCACCTCGACGCGACGGAAAGCGGGCCTTCTCCCGTTTCATAATCACTGGTCGCCCGGACACAGCGGCGGCCGCGAAAGAGAGGAGCTACCCCCTTATGAAACGTATCTTTCTCGCGACAGCATCCCTGGCCGCAGTGGCCACAATCGCTCTGCCGGCACTCGCTGGCCCACGCGGCGGCGGTCAAGGACCGGGCATGATGAAGGATCGCATGGAGGCGATGGACACGGACGGTGATGGCAACATCACCAAAGCCGAAGTCGATGCCCACCGTGCCATGATGTTCTCTGCCATCGATATCGATCAGGATGGCAAGGTCAGCGAAGCCGAGATGACTGCGCACCACGAAGCCATGATGGCCCAGAAGAGGACGCAGCGTCAGGCCGAGATGTTCAAGCGTATGGACACCGACGGTGACGGTACGATCAGTGCTGAGGAATTCACCTCCAAGCCTAACCGCATGTTCGACCGGTTCGACAAGGATGGCAATGGCGTGATCGCGATCGACGAAATCCCGGATCGCAAGGCCGGCTTCCGCGGCATGCGGGGCGACATGCCACCACCGCCTCCGCCGGAAGACGAATAAGAGATCGGGCTCAGGCCCGGTTGGGCGGCACGGCACGCATTCAGTATGTGACACCACCGTATTGAGTGCGTGCATCCCGCCTTCAACGGAGTAAGCTCGGTTCCGTGGCTTTTGTATCGGATCTCGACCAGATCACACGGGCGGCGGCGGGCGATCCGTCAGCCGTCTCGTGGCTGGTCGACCGGTACTCACCGGGCGTTCTCGGCCTGGCAACACGGATGCTTGGCGACCGGATGGAAGCAGAAGACGTGACTCAGGAGACCTTCCTTCGCGCATGGAAAGCGCTGCCCACCTGGGAACCGCGAGCCAGGTTCTCGACCTGGCTGCACCGCGTGGCGCTGAACCTCTGTTACGACATCCTGCGAAAGCGCCGTGAATCCCTGCCCGGCGAACTGCCGGAGATGACGGACCCGGAGCTGACCCCACCTGAACGGCTGTTGCAGACCGAACGGGTGAAGGCGATCGAAACAGCAATCGCCAACCTTCCGGAGCGCCAGGCAGCTGCCTTGACGCTCTGCGCCCTGCAAGGACACTCTCAGGTGGAGGCGGCGGAAATCATGGAAACAAGTGAAGAAGCGCTGGAAAGCCTTCTCGCGCGCGCCCGGCGCAGCTTGAGGGCGACACTGGCCGAACGGAGTGTGGCATGAAGGACCAAAGGATGACATCGACCTTGTCTGACGAACGGGTCCTCGAACTGATCGAGGCTTACGGTGCCGATCCTGCTGCCTTTCCCAAGGCGATGCGGGAGATTGCTGCGCGCCGCATGGCGGAGGCGCCCGGACTGTTTGCGAAAGCTCTGGATGATGCCCGCCGCCTGGACCAGTTCCTCGACCTCGTTCCGGCGGCCGAAGTGTCCGCATCGTTGCGCAACAGTCTGTTGGCGTGGGCGCCGAAACCGAAGCGGGATGCCGGGGCGAAGTTCGGCCTATGGCGGTTCCTGCCGGGATGGCTGCCAGCGGGGGCCGCGGCCTCTCTGGTCATGGGGCTTGTGATTGGTGTGAATGTTTCGCTGCCCGCATCGGTGGCCAGCGCCGAGACGACGGATGAGACCGACGTTGTGATGTATGCGGCCCTCGGATTTGGCGATTATGAATTGATGAGTGAGGCGGCAGAATGAGCGACACGTCTGATACGCCCCGGCGGTGGCCCCTGTGGCTGATTGGTTCGCTGATGGCGAACATGATTCTTGTGGGCCTTCTGTCTGGGCTCCTGATGCAGGCAGGCCCGAAGGGCACACCGGATAGGCCGCCGCGGGAGCGTATCTCCTGGGGTGACCGCGACGATGGCAGCCGTCAGGCCATGCGGCGGGTGTTCAAGGAAGCTTTCAAAGCGTCTGCGGAAGAGCGCACGGCGCGGGTCGAATCGCGCCGGCAGCTGGCTGAAGCAGTCATCGCCGAGCCCTATGACGCCGACGCGGTGCGGGAGGCTTTCCGCAAACTGAGATCGGCAGACGATGCGGTGAATGAGGCCACACACGAAGCCATGGTGAACCTGTTTGCCTCCATGTCGGAAGAAGAGCGCCAGCATATGGCGCAGATCCTGAGACGCGGACCGGGCGGTCATAAACCCAAGCGTGGTTCGGGACCGGGCGAACGCGGTGGTCCGGGGGATGGCCCTCCACCTCCGCCCCCGCCGCCTGATATGGAGCCGTAATCAGGGTTTCCTTTCGGCGCCCGGCGTTCCACAGTGGTGGCAAAACGGGAGGGCCGAATGAAAGAATACGCCGATTATGATGGTCTGGGTCTGGCGGAGCTTGTCCGCAGCAAACAGGTCAGCGCCGCAGAACTGCTGGAAGCCGCTGTCACGCGGGCTGAGGCTGCGCAGGACAAGCTGAACTGTTTCAGCGCGCTTTATCCGGATCTCGCGAAATCGCAGCTGGAAACCGGCGTCAGCAATGGCCCCTTCGCCGGCGTGCCCTTTGTCACCAAGGATCTCGCCGTTGAAGTAAAAGGCGCGCCGCTGACCAATGGCTCGGTCGCCTGGAAAGGCAATGTTGCCCAGCGCGATTCCGTGCTGACAAAGCGCTATCGCGAAGCAGGCCTCGTTTTCTTTGGCCAGACGACTACCCCGGAATATGGCCTGACCACGACCACCGAATCCACGCTCTACGGCCAGACGCGGAACCCGTGGGACCTGACCCGCACGTCGGGCGGCTCGTCCGGCGGAGCGAGCGCAGCCGTTGCTGCGGGTGTGCTGCCGGTAGCGCAGGCGAGCGATGGCGGCGGCTCCATCCGCATTCCAGCCTCCTGTACGGGCCTGTTCGGCATCAAGCCGTCCCGCGGCCGCGTGCCGATGGGGCCGGGGCGCACCGAGGGCTGGAACGGCATGTCCACCGTCCATGCGGTCAGCCGCAGCGTGCGGGACAGCGCGGCTCTGCTGGATGCCTGCCATGGCCGGGAGACGGGCAGCCGCTATGTGGCCCCGGCGCCGGACCGTCCGTATCTGGAGGAAGTCAGCCGCGATCCTGGCAGGCTGCGTATCGCGCTTTGGAAGCGGGCGCCGAATGGCACCATGCCGGATGCCGATGCGGATGCGGGGCTTATGGCAACCGCGAAGCTGCTGTCGGATCTGGGGCACGAAGTGGTCGAGACCGGACCGGAATTCGATGGGGAACTGCTCGCGAAGTATGCGCTGTTCACGATCTCCGCGAACATCGCCGCGGCCTTCGACGACCGCTCCGCCATGCTGGGCCGGCCGGTGCGCGAGGACGAGATGGAACCGATCACGGCGTCCATGGCGCATCTCGGCCGGACCGTGCCGATGGTGGAACTCGCCAAGGCGAACAATCTCTTCAATTCGGTCGCCATCGACTATGAGCAATTCCTGATCGATGGCGAGTTTGACCTGACGCTCTCGCCGGTGACGCATCGCGCGCCCGACAAGCTGGGCACAATGGCGCTGACGCAGGACGGTGATGCCATGGGCAAGGCGATTGCCGGCTTTGGCGCGCATTGTCCGATCTTCAACCAGACCGGCTGCCCCGCCATGTCCGTTCCGCTGCACTGGACGGAACCGACCGAAGAAGCGGCAGGTGGGCTTCCGATCGGCATGATGTTTGGCGGACGGTATGGGTCTGAAAGCCTTTTGTTCCGTCTGGCTGGACAATTGGAACAGGCCCGGCCATGGGCGGGGAAACGCCCGCCGCACTGGGTGGGCTGAACCAGACGGAAGAAAGACGATGAGCGAGCTGAAGACCCATCTTGGCGGATGCCATTGCGGCGCGGTCCGGTGGGAAGTGGACCTGCCTGACGCGTTTGAGGTGGAGGACTGCAACTGCTCGATGTGCGCCATGTCGGGCAATATCCACATCATCGTCCCGTCCAGCCGCTTCCGCCTCACACAGGGCAACGACAACCTCGTCGAGTACACGTTCAATACGGGCGTGGCGAAACACCTGTTCTGCCGGACATGCGGGGTGAAGAGCTTCTACATTCCGCGCTCCAATCCGGACGGCGTGGCCGTCACCTGGCGGTGCATCGATGACTGGCAGGACCTGAACGTCACCGTGAACAAGTTCGACGGGCAGAACTGGGAGAAGCACGCCCACACGCTGGCGCACAAGTCGAAGGCCTGACGCGTCAGTCCATACTGTCCAGCAGGCGGTGCATTTCCTCATCGGACCAACCGAAATGGTGGCCGTATTCGTGGATCGTGACGTGGGCGACCAGCTCGTCCAGCGTCACGTCTCCCCGCGCAGCCCATTCGAACAGGATCGGCAGGCGGTAGAGATAGACCAGCGGCTGCTGGATCGACGGATGCGTCACGCTTTCATGGATCAGCGGCACACCGGAATAGAGGCCGGACAGCTCCAGCGCATCCTGGATCTTCATCTCGTCGAGGATCTCATCCTCGGCATAGTCTTCCACGATGATGCGCACGGCGTCGGCGGCGGTCCGCATATGCTGGGGCAGGCGGGCGATGCAGGCTTCGGCGAGGCCAAGAATGTCCTCCGCTGTCGGAGCGGTCTCGTAGAGCATGCTCACACCAGCGACACGGCCGTGCCGGAGACCGCCACCATCATCATCGAGCCGCCCTGACCGATCACGGTGTAGTCGAACTTCGTGCCGACAATGGCATTGGCGCCGAGCTTCCTGGCTTCTTCCATCATCTCTGCCAGCGCATCGTCGCGCGTTTCGCGCAGCGTGCTTTCATAGGCGTTCGAGCGCCCGCCGACGATATTGGTGAAGCTGGCGAGGATGTCCTTGCCGAGATGCGCGCCGACCACGACCTCGCCGCAAACGACGCCGAGATACTTCGAAATCTCATGGCCCTGAACCGTGGGCGTGGTGGTGACGAGCATGGAGGGCGATCCTTTTGTGTTATCGAATAACGATATATTTGGGGAGGCGAGCCCAGCGTTTCAAGAGTCTTTTTCGAATACCAGCGCGGTCCATTCAACGCCCCGGGCCTTGTTTTCTGCCATGATGGAGTTCTTGCGGACGTGGCTGATGGGGCGGAGGTGGCAAGGCGCGGCGAGGGCGATGGTTTCTTCGCCTGTCACATCAAACATGCGGCGTCCTTCCGGGATGGGGCCGTGGCGCAAGCTCATGAACAGCCGGGCACCCGGCGCCAGGAGCGTCGCCACGCGTTCCATGCCGGTGGTGCGTTCTTCTTCGGTCAGGTGCATCCACACAGCGTTCAGCATCACCATGTCGAACCGCTCGACTCGAGCGTGCGTGTTCGCCAGCCCCGGCAGGCGGTCTTCCAGCCATGTGATCTCAGGTTCCGGATGAAGCTTTGCCGCTCGCAGGCGCAACGTCTCCACTGGTTCCACTGCCAGCACGGAATAACCGAGCGAAGCCAGCCAGGCGGCATCCCGCCCCGTGCCTGCGCCGATATCGAGCGTGCGTGCACGCGGCTCAGGAAACAGATGCCGCCAATGCGCATGCGTTTCCGGCGCCGACAGCGCCTCGTAACGCACAAACAGATCGTCTGCTTCTGCAGCGTATCCGGAGGTTGAGGTCAGGCTTGCCATGGTGGAAGCCTATCAGAAGCCTGCGCCCCGACAATCGGCACCGCTACTCTGCCGCCGTCTTCGCCCCGTCGTCGCCGTCCGTCAGGATTTCCAGCATCTTCAGCGCGCTGTCGGCAATGACGGTGCCGGGCGGGAAGATGGCAGAGGCGCCTGCTGCATAGAGCGCATCGAAGTCCTGCGGCGGGATCACGCCGCCCACGATGATGCGGGCGTTGGCCGCGCCTTCATTGCCAAGCGCGCGCTTCAGTTCCGGCACCAGCGTCAAATGGCCTGCAGCAAGCGAGGAAGCAGCGACAATGTCGACTTCGGCCTTGCGGGCGTCGGCGGCAGCTTCTTCCGGTGTCTGGAAGAGCGGGCCGATCTCGACATCCCAGCCAAGGTCCATCAGCGCGGAGGCGACGACCTTCTGGCCACGGTCGTGACCGTCCTGGCCCATCTTGGCGATGTAGACTTTCGGCTTGCGGCCATGTTTCTTCTCGAAGGCTGCGGCGAGGCTGAGCGCCTCGTCGGCCTTCTCGGTGCCTTTCACGCCGCCGCCATAGACGCCCTTGATGGAGCGGATGATGGCCTGGTGGCGGCCCTGGCTGCGTTCGACGGCTTCGGAGATTTCGCCGACGGTCGCCTTGGCGCGCGCGGCATCCACAGCGAGCGCGAGGAGGTTGCCTTCGGTGCCGGCAGCCGCTTCGGCAATCGCGTCCAGCTTGGCGGCGACTTCGGCTTCGTCCCGTTCGGACTTCAGGCGCGCCAGCTTGTCGAGCTGCATCTTGCGTACGGCGGCATTGTCGACCTTCAGCACCGGAACGTCTTCGTCTTCGTCCAGCAGGAACTTGTTCACGCCGACCACAGTCTGCGTGCCGCTGTCGATGCGCGCCTGCGTGTTTGCGGCGGCTTCCTCGATGCGCAGTTTCGGCAGTCCTTCCTCGATGGCTTTCGCCATGCCGCCCATTTTTTCGACTTCCTCGATATGGGCGAGGGCCTTGGCGGCGAGGTCGTGCGTCAGGCGTTCGACATAGTAGGAGCCGCCCCACATATCGATCGTCTGGCAGGCACCGGCTTCCTGCTGCAGGAACAGCTGCGTGTTCCGGCTGATCCGCGCGGAGAAGTCGGTCGGCAGGGCGAGGGCTTCATCGAAGCTGTTGGTGTGCAGCGACTGCGTCTGCCCGCCCGTGGCGGCGATGGCCTCAAGGCAGGTGCGGATGACGTTGTTGTAGACATCCTGCGCGGTCAGCGACCAGCCGGAGGTCTGCGAGTGCGTCCGCAGGCTGAGGGATTTCGGGTTCTTCGGGTTGAAGTTCTCTTTGACGAGTTTCGCCCAGAGAAGGCGTGCGGCCCGCATCTTGGCAACTTCCATGAACGTGTTCATGCCGATCGCCCAGAAGAAGGAAAGGCGCGGCGCAAACGCGTCCACGTCGAGACCGGCTGCCACACCAGCGCGGATATATTCAATGCCGTCGGCCAGCGTGTAGGCGAGCTCCAGGTCAGCCGAGGCGCCTGCTTCCTGCATGTGATAGCCGGAGATCGAGATCGAGTTGAACTTCGGCATGTTCTGCGACGTGTAGGCGAAGATGTCCGAAATGATCCGCATCGACGGCTTGGGCGGATAGATATAGGTGTTCCGCACCATGAACTCTTTGAGGATGTCGTTCTGGATCGTCCCGGCCAGTTTTTCCGGCCCGACGCCCTGTTCCTCAGCTGCCACGATGTAAAGCGCGAGGATCGGCAGCACGGCGCCGTTCATCGTCATGGAGACGGACATCTTGTCCAGCGGAATGCCGGAGAAGAGCGTACGCATGTCGTAAATGGAGTCGATGGCCACGCCGGCCATGCCCACATCGCCCGACACGCGGACGTGGTCGGAGTCGTAGCCGCGGTGCGTGGCCAGGTCGAACGCGACCGACAGGCCTTTCTGGCCGGCGGCCAGGTTGCGGCGGTAGAAAGCGTTGGAGTCTTCCGCCGTCGAGAAGCCCGCATACTGACGAACCGTCCAGGGCTGGTTCGTGTACATGGTCGGGTAAGGGCCACGGCCAAACGGGGCGAGGCCCGGATAATCGTCCAGGAAGTCCAGCCCGGCGCGGTCGGCCTCGGTATAGGCGGTTTTTACTTCGACGCCTTCCGGTGTTTCCCAGGCTTCGCCGGTTTTCGGGGCGACGGCCTTCGCGTGCGGCGTGCCGAGATCCAGTTTTGTGAAGTCGGGGAAGTCGGTCATTTGGACATCTCCAGATTAGCCGTCCATTCCGGAGTCGGCTGTTTCAGGATGAGGGTTTCGCTGGACGTGGCGACGTAAGGCTTGCCGTTCTGGTCGACGGCGCCGAACACATATCCCGAGCGGTCTGCAGACCATTGTGCCTGCAGGATGATGACGGAGACCCGGTCGCCATTGGCGCGTGTGAGCACGGCGGGTAGCGGGCAATCGACCGGAGCGACACTTTCCTCGCCTGAACCGGCCGTTGCGAAGATGGCGCGGTTCTCCCGCACGTCCCGCTCAATGGCCGGACGTCCCTTTACGCAAGGGTGGTTCTCCCAGTTGTCGAGTGTGAATTCCAGCATCATGGCGATCATAGCCCCAGTTCGGCGTGGGCGAGTTTCAGATTGTGCAGCACATCGCAGCCCATGAAGACCTGTGAGTCGATGACGTCGCCTTCATGCTTGCCGGCGATCCAGACATGTTGCGCACCGGCCTCTTTCAGCGCCTTTGCGGCGGCATCTGCTTCATCCGTGTAGCGTGCATCGCTACCGCAGATGCAGGCGATGCGGCAGCCGGACGCCTTGAAGGCAGCCGCGGCCTCGGCGGCGTCTTTCGGTGGCACCGGCGGTTCCTTGGCGGCGAGGCCGCCCGCCGCGAACAGGTTGCGGGCGAAGTCTGCGCGGGCCGTGTATTCAGCGAGAGGGCCAAGCGTGGCGAGGAAGATCGCCGGCGGTTTGGGTGCCGCAGCGGCCTTGTCGCGAAGGGTTTCGAAGTCTGCGCTGAGATGAATCGGCTCCAGCGCCTCGGCGGTTGCGTCCGTTTCCGTGGCGGGCGGCAGGTCAGGCACCAGCGCCTGCAGCGCTTCGTCCGTCAGTTCGGCGCCCGAGCGCAGGTGCGGCTGATCGGCTACCGGGGCGGTGATCTCTTCCAGCAGCGGGAATTCGGAAACGCCGGTGACCGGGATCTTGCGCTTGGCAATATCCTTGGCGCGGGCGTCGCGGGTCGCTTTCACACGGCCCTGGAAGGCGCCGGACATGAGGGAGGCGGCATAACCGCCTTCGCCTTCGATCTTCTGGAATTCGGCCCAGGCGGCTTCGGCCAGTTCATTGGCGAACGTCTCGGTGAACCATGCGCCGCCGGTCGGGTCCGCCACGCGGCCGAGCTGGCTTTCTTCCATCGCGATCAGCTGGGTGTTGCGCGCGATGCGGCGGCCGAGTTCTTCCGGCGTGCCCAGTGGCTCGTTGAAGGCGCGGATGGTCAGGATGTCCGCTCCGCCGACAGCGCCCGCAAAGGCGGCCGCAGTGTTGCGCAGCATGTTGGTCCACGCGTCATAGCGTGTCAGCATCCGGGCAGAGCTGTAGCCCTGAAGGCGCATCGGTTTCGAGGTCAGGCCAAGCGCTTCTTCAATACGGGCCCACAGGCGGCGCGCGGCGCGCAGCTTCGCCACGCCGATACCGTAATTGGCGTCGAGGGCGAGGCAGAAGATTGTCTTCGCGGCCACGTCCGCCGCACCGATGTGCGGGGCAAGGCGGCGCAGCGTGTCGACGGCCGAGGCGATCAGCGCGGCGAGTTCCAGCGCTTCCGATCCACCGGCCTCATGTACGGCGCGGGCATCGATGCGGAAGAGGTTCGCAGCGGGGTATTTCGCGGCTAGCACCTTGGCGAGCGCGCCCGCCTCGGCGAAGGCGGCGTCGAGGCCGCCGGCCAGTTTGCCTGTGCGGGCGAGGGCGCCCAGCGGGTCCATGTTGAAGTCGAGTTTGGCGTCCGCCTTGTTCCGGGCCCACTCGGCCAGGAAGGCGGCTTCGCGTGTTCCGGAGGTCATGACCGGGTCAAGCGCAACGCCTGCGATGGTCGCGTCGACGCCATTCAAGGCAATGTCATAGTCCGGCATGGTCATGGCCTGGACACCGTGTCGTCCGGTCGAATCGACGCTGAGTTCAACCGAACTCACGCCGCGTTCCAGATCCCGCAGCACTTCGCCATGCGTGTGCGAAGGCGAGGCATGGGTGAATGCCTGCCGGATATCCCAGGGCAGCCACTTGTCCGGCGCCGCCGTCGGCCCGCGCAGATAAGGCGCCTCGCCGGGCGTGCCGAGCGGGTCTTTCGAAGCCGGAAAATCGCTCTCACGATAGAGCGGGCGGATCTTCAGCCCGTCCGCCGTGGTGCGGGTGATTGCATCGATGCCACGGCCCTTGAGGGCCTTTTCGACCGAAGCCATCCATTCGGCTTCGGTGGCGTCCGGAAAAGTGCTGGAAAGCGGGAGGATGTCGTCTGCCATGATGGCCCGTGTATTGGCGCAAAGAATTGAAAAAGTGAACCACTTACTTGGCGGCATTCCGTAGCGGCCCGGAACGTCTTGACGCAAGATGCCAATAATGCGAATGAGAATAATTCGCAATTTGGAGATTCCCATGAAACAAGCACGTGCGGTTCTGAGGCTCATTCCATGCGATGGCCCAATAGATACGGGCGATTCCGGCTTATCGAACACTGGCGCACGCCGGGGAACCGCGCGGCATGACGGGGGTGCGGGACATGTCCCGGCGGACGCTTCCAGCCCGTGTGGTGTGCTGCAAGGCGAGGGCGATGCAGCCCGCGGCGTGCGTCAGGACCTGCTAAAAGAGTGGATGGGCTCGCATACGCGAATCCTGGGCCTATGGCTCGACCGCCTTCTGGAGGAGGACGACGACGCCGAACTCGTCTCCATGATTCACCGCCAGCACGCCTGGCTGTCCATGATGCAGGCCCGGATGGAGCGCGGCTGACCTCACGTCCGGCTTGCGGTGTGTTCGCGTGACAGGTTTAGTTCCCGGAAGAGATAAAGGCCGGGAGGAAAGCCATGAGACTGAAGACACCGCGTATCACGCCGCTCGCCGATTCGGAGATGGGCCCGGAAGTGAAGGAAATGATCGCGGGCCGTTTCGGCGACGCCCCTGTGTTCAATGTCTTCCGCACGCTCGCCCGCGCGCCGAAGGCCTACAAGCGCTTCATGGGCTGGGGCGGATACATCCTGTCGAAATACAATGACCTCAGCCCGCGCGACCGCGAGTTGGTCATCCTCCGCGCCGGATACAACTGGAAGGCCGGCTATGAATGGGCCCAGCACAAGCGCATTGGGCTCGATTGCGGCCTGACCGAAGACGAAATCGAGCGCATCAAGGCCGGTCCGGACGCGCCGGGCTGGAGCGCGAACGACAAGGCCCTGCTTCAGGCAACGGATGAGCTGACATCAGATGCGTTCATTACGGATAAAACCTGGGAAGCGCTGTCCGGCTTCAGTCAGAAACAGAAGATGGATCTGGTCATGACGGTCGGCCAGTACACGCAGGTCTCCATGATGCTGAACAGTTTTGGTGTACCTCTGGACGATGACCTGACCCTCGACCCGGACCTCGTCAAATGAGCCTTGCAGATGTGACCGGCCGCCTGTCCGGCAGGGTCGCGATCGTGACAGGTGCCGGCCAGACACCGGGTGAAACGGTCGGGAATGGGAAAGCCATCGCACTCCTGTTCGCGCGGGCTGGCGCCAGAGTTCTGTGTGTTGACCGGGACTTGGGCAGAGCCGAGGCGACCGTCGCGGACATCCTCGCGGAGGGCGGCAGCGCGAAAGCCTTTGCGGCTGACGTATGTGATCCGGACGATGCCGCGGCGATTGCCGCAGCTGCTGAAGAGGCGTTCGGTCCACCGGACATCCTGATCAACAATGTTGGCATTGGTGATGCGGGTGATGGTCCGCCGCACAAGCTGACCGAAGAGGCCTTTGATCGCACGCTGAAGATCAATCTGAAGGGGGCCTGGCTGGTTTCCAAAGCGGTGTTGCCGGGCATGCGGGAGCGCCGCGCGGGCGCGATCGTCAACATCTCGTCGCTGGCATCGCTCGCGGGCGGGTTCCAGATGGCTTATGAAGTGTCCAAGGCGGGCATGAACCGGATGACCCTCAGCGTGGCAACGTCCGGTGCGTCGCGCGGCGTGCGGTGCAACGCCATCCTGCCGGGCCTGATGGATACGCCCATGGCGATCCGCGGGATCGCGAAGATGCGCGGCGTTCCGGAGGACGAGCTGCGCAAGGAGCGGGCGGCACGCGTGCCGATGGGCTTCATGGGGTCCGGTTGGGACACGGCGCACGCAGCCCTGTTCCTTGCGAGTGACGAAGCCCGGTTCATTACCGGCGCCCTGTTACCGGTCGATGGTGGCGGCAGCGCACGGATTGGTTAAGCGAGCGCTTTGCCCGATGGGCATTGAGCGCGGGCACCAAGCTCTCTAGGCTCTGTTTTTCTATCTACCTGCGCTGTTCTGGCGCTCATGCCGGCCGGGTCTCGCCCGTACCGGCTCCACCTTATTGGCAGAGGCACAACGCGCCATGGTCGAATTCTTTATCCTTCTCGGACTGATTGTGGTGAACGGTGTGTTCGCAATGTCGGAGTTGGCTATCGTCTCCGCCCGGACCGCGCGGCTCCAGTCAAAAGCGGACCAGGGCGATGTGGGCGCCAAAACGGTGATCAACCTGCAGGCTGATCCATCCCGTTTCCTGTCGACGGTGCAGATCGGGATCACTCTGGTGGGTATCATTGCCGGTGCCTATGGCGCGACAGCGATTGCAGATGAATTGTCGCCCTTCATTGCGAAGCATGTGCCGGCCATAGAGGCGGAAGCTGGGGAAATCGCGTTCGGGCTGGTGATCGTTTTCACAACCTTCCTGTCGCTCGTCATCGGTGAACTTGTGCCCAAGCGGATCGCGCTGATCGCGCCGGAGGCGATCGCCAAAGTCATGGCGCCGCCCATGGCATTCGTTTCCAGGCTGGCCTTTCCGGTTGTCTGGTTGCTCCGCGTTTCGACCGAAGGCCTGCTCAGCCTGCTGGGCCTTGCAGGGATCAAGCAGGAACCGGTAACCGAAGAAGAAATCCACGCCATCCTGGATGAAGGTGCGACGAGCGGCGTCATCGACCTTGAAGAACAGCGCATGATGCGCGGTGTCATGCGACTCGCCGACCGGGACGTGCGTTCCATCATGATCCCAAGACCGGATATTGTCTGGATCGATACAACCGATCCGTGGGCAGACGTGAAACGGGAGATCCTCGAAAGCGGCAAGTCCCGGTTCCCGGTCGCGGATGAGCGACTGGACCGTGTGTTCGGCGTGGTCCAGACAAAGGACCTTCTCGCCACTGATCTGAGCGGCGAGGGGCCGAACCTCAAGACCGTCGCCCGGCCGGTTACGTTCGTACCGGAAACGCTTTCGGTCATGCGCCTTCTGGAATCCATGCAGGATACCGAAGTGCGCATGGTGTTGGTCGTGGACGAGCATGGCAGCATCCAGGGCATGGTCACCGCAGCAGATCTGCTCGGCGCCATTGCGGGTGACAGCGCGTTCTCCCCCAGCGAGGGCATCGACCGCCCGGCCCGGCGCGAAGACGGATCCTGGCTGATTGACGGCCTGATGCCGGTCGAGGATCTGGAAATCCTGCTGTCGGCCCCGGATTTCGGGGAGGCCGATGGGGGTGCCGTGACGGTTGGCGGCATGATTATCCATCATCTGCAGCGCCTCGCCCGCGACGGCGATGTGGTACACATATCCGGCTACCGGTTTGAAGTGATGGACCTTGATGGCCGCCGGGTGGACAAGGTGCTCGTGACACCGCCTGGGATAAGCGGGACCAGCTGATCCGATTTCAAGACGAGGCCGTAACGGAATCAGCTTCCCCCCACGTTATGGCTTGCCCGGAGTGGTCAGGACGCTAGATTTAGGGTCAATGTAAACACTGTTCACTTTAAGGGGAAATTGCCCATGGCTGTGCCGCCCGTGCTCCAGAACCTGCGCCTGCCTTTGATAGGATCGCCGCTGTTCATCATTTCCGGTCCTGAGCTGGTCATTGCCCAGTGCAAGGCTGGCATCGTCGGCAGCTTCCCGGCGCTCAACGCCCGCCCCGGGCCTGTGTTGCATGAGTGGCTGGACCGGATCACGACGGAATTGGCCGAACATGATGAGAAGAACCCGGATCGTCCGGCCGCGCCATTTGCCGTAAATCAGATCGTGCACAAGTCGAACGACCGGCTGGAGCACGATGTCGAGGCTTGCGTGAAGTTCAAGGTGCCGCTGGTGATCACGTCGCTCGGGGCGCAAAAAGCCGTCAACGACGCGATCCATTCCTATGGCGGTGTGGTGATGCACGATGTGATCGACACCTTCTTCGCCAAGAAAGCGCTGGAGAAGGGCGCCGACGGCCTGATCGCCGTTTGTACGGGTGCGGGTGGTCACGCTGGCCGCCTGTCGCCGTTCGCGCTGATCCAGGAGATCCGCGAATTCTTCGATGGCCCGCTGGCGCTGTCCGGCTCTATCGCTAATGGTGGAGCCATTGCTGCCTCGATCGCGATGGGCGCTGACTTTGCCTATATGGGCTCGGCCTTTATCGCCTGTGATGAGGCCAACGCTGTCGAAGGCTACAAGGACGCGATTGTGTCCTATGGCGCTGAGGACATCGTCTACTCGAACCTCTTCACCGGCGTGCACGGCAACTATCTGAAGCCGTCGATCGAGGCCGCCGGGCTCGATCCGGACAATCTGCCCGAGAGCGATCCGAGCAAGATGAACTTCGGCTCCGGCGGAAACACCAAGAGCAAAGCCTGGAAAGACATCTGGGGCTGTGGCCAGGGCATCGGTGCAGTCAAGAAGCGCGGCCCCGTGGCTGACTATGTCGACCAGCTGGAATCGGAGTACAAGGCTGCGATCGAGAAACTGAACCAGCCACGTACCTGGGGCGCAGCGCCGGCGACTGCTGGCTGAGGCAAGGGGATAAAGCCGGGCGTATCCGACACCGGCAACTGGCGCGGCCTGCGGTGACACGGGCCGCGCTTTTCTGTTCCGGCCTCCTCAATCCAACAGGCAAGCCAGGCGCTCAGACTTGTGCGTATGCTGATCGAAACTGTTTCTGACTTTGATGCAGACGGTTGGCGCTGGCCGCGAGCGCGGCGGGCGGAGGGCTGTTCGGACTCGTCGGTACGGTGATCGGGCGAACCGCGGGCTTGGTTGAGGCACGTCAAGCGCAGGTGCATGAACAGGCCCGCTGGGTGCATGAATCCGAAATGCAGAAGCTTCGCATCGAGGCCGCCGCGGCGGGGCGGGAAGCAGAATTGCATGCGGCAGAAACGTCCGGTGCCTGGGTAGGTCTCTCGGCGTCCATGGCAGCGGAGGCAGTTATCGGCGAGAGCGACAAATGGGTGAACGCCGTACGCGCGCTGACCCGGCCCGCTCTGACCGTGCTGCTCTGGGGCATCACGGGCACAGTCTTCCTCGGGGCGGATAAGGCCGGACAGGCGGGCATTGTGGAAACGGCCAACTTCGCCGCAACGGCCGCGACGCTCTGGTGGGGTGGTGATCGTGGGCCGAGACGCGAGATGCGTTGACGACATTGGCCGGCCCGGTCCATCCTCCCGGAAAATCCCGGAGGAACAAATACATGGCGGATGCTATCCTGGTGATCGATGAGGGAACAACCTCAGCCCGGGCCATCGTGTTCGATCGGGACTTCAATCAGGTCTCCCTTGCCCAGGAAGAAGTGCCGCTGGCCTATCCTGCCGATGGCTGGGTCGAACAGGATGGCAAGACGATCTGGGAGAAAACCGTCGAAGTCTGCCAGGCCGCCCTAGCGGAGGCGGGCGGCATCGAACGGATCGCCGGGATCGGCATCACCAACCAGCGGGAAACGACCCTCGTCTGGGAGCGCAAGACCGGCAAGCCGCTGGCGCCTGCGATTATCTGGCAGGACCGGCGCACGGCCAACGCCTGCGATGCGCTGAAGGCGGCAGGGCACGAGGCAGCCGTTCAGGCGGAGACCGGCCTGCTGATCGACCCGTATTTTTCCGGCACGAAAATCGCGTGGATCCTGGACACGGTGACCGGCGCACGCGAACGGGCGGAAGCGGGAGAACTTGCCTTCGGTACGGTTGAAACCTTCCTGATCTGGCACCTGACAGGCGGGCGTGTGCATGCAACCGATGTGTCCAATGCCTCGCGCACGTTGCTCTATCGTCTCGGTCTGGGAGATGACGGTGGCTGGAGCGAAGCCATGTGCAGCCTGTTCCGTGTGCCGATGAGCATGCTGCCGGAGGTAAAGCCCAATTCTGCGGACTTCGGGCTCTGTGATGAAAGCCTGTTCGGAAAGGCGCTGCCGATCCTGTCCGCGGCAGGTGACCAGCAATCTGCCCTGGTGGGGCAAGGCTGCCTTTCGCCAGGCATGGCGAAGATCACTTACGGCACCGGCGCGTTCCTTGTTGCCAATTCCGGGGCAGAGAAGCCGGAGTCGAAGAACCGGTTGCTGGGGACGGTCGGCTATGAAACCGCGGAAGGCGGGGCGATGGCGCTTGAGGGCTCCATCTTCAATGCCGGCACAGTCGTGAAATGGTTGCGCGACGATCTGGGGCTGATTTCCGACGCAGCCGAAAGCGAAGAGATGGCCGCGGCGCTGCCTGGCAATGGCGGTGTCTATATTGTGCCGGCCTTCACCGGCCTTGGCGCGCCGCACTGGAATGCCGATGCGCGTGGCACGATTAGCGGTATCACGCGCGCAACCACTGCGGCCCATCTCGTCCGCGCAGGTCTCGAGGCAGTTGCCTACCAGACACGGGACCTGCTGGACGCGTTCGAGGCGGACGGTGTGGAGATCCGTGAGCTGAGAGTCGATGGCGGCATGGTCGCCAATGACTGGCTGATGCAGTTCCTGGCCGATGTCTGCGCCCGTCCTGTTGTGCGGCCGGACTATCGGGAAATGACCGCGCTTGGCGCGGCGGCACTTGCTGCGATGCAGCTCGGCTGGATGAAGGGGGCGGACTGGCAGGCGCGCGAGGTCAAAGGCGTGCGTTTCGAGCCGCAGATGGATGATGAGCAGAGAACAGCTTTACTGAAGGGCTGGGCCGCCGCCCTTCGCCGCACGCTGGCCTGATCGGGTTCGCGCGCTTGAACAAAAGGGCAGGCCGAAAGGTCTGCCCTTTTTCGATTTGGGATTGCTGGTGTGGCAATTCTGTTTAAAACAGAAGAATAATTTGAACAACTGAGGCGCATGGTTGCCTGTGTCGGCGATCATGCTGATATAAAGTTACAATTCGTTCGAAGGTGGACAGCGCCCGGTCCGCTTTTGTTCCCGCAACTTCCAATCAGGACCTGACATGACCCGATCCAGACCCTTCCTGTCCTTCATTCTCGGCTCCACCATGATGACCGCCTGTGCCGGAATTACGCCGGATGTCACCGAAGCCAGTGATCCGGTCGAACTGGCCGGAAGCACGAGTGAATCAACCGAGGCGGTCCCGGAAGCGACGGCGGAAACGGCCTGGAGCCCGGGCGATGTTTTTGAAGGCCCCTATGGCGGGGTTCCGGCCTTCGACAAGATGGATATCGCCCTGATCGAGCCGGCACTTGAAGAGGGTATGGCCGCACAGCGCACAGAGATTGATGCGATCACGGCCAACCCGGATGCACCGACCTTTGAGAACACAATCGCTGCTATGGAAGATAGCGGCCGCCAGTTGAACCGTGTGCTGGCCTACTATTACCTCTGGGGGTCGAACCTTTCGACACCGGAATTCCGTGAGATCGAAACGCGGATGGATCCGGAAATTCAGGCGTTCTACGACTCGATCAACCAGGACCAGGCCTTGTTCGCCCGCGTCGATGCTGTGCGGCAGGGCGAGGAATACGACACGCTCACTCCCGCCCAGCAGCGTCTCGTCGAAATCATCCATCAGCAGTTCACCCGCAATGGCGGCACGCTAACGGGGGAAAAGGCTGAGAAGTTTGCGGAGATCAACAAGGAACTGGCCGGGCTCTATGCCGAATTCTCCGGCAACCTGCTGGCCGACGAGGAAGGCTGGGTCACCTATCTGAGCGAGGATCAGACAGGCGGCCTGCCGGAGTCCTATCTGAGCTCCGCTGCGGCGGCTGCCGACGCGCTCGGCAAGCCGGGCATGTATGCCGTGCGCAACACGCGTTCTTCGATGGATCCGTTCCTGACCTTCTCCACCGAGCGCGACCTGCGCGAACAGGTCTGGCGCAATTATTACAATCGCGGCGACAATGGCGATGCGCACGACAACAATGCCATCATCGCGAAGATCCTGAAGCTGCGCGATGAGCGTGTTGCGCTGCTCGGTTACGACAATTTCGCGGCATGGCGCCTGGAAGACCGGATGGCGAAGACGCCGGACCGGGCCTTCGACCTGATGCTGCAGGTGTGGAAGGCGTCTGTCGGCCGTGTGCACGAAGAAGTCGCGGATATGCAGGCCCTGGCGGATGCGGAAGGTGCAGGCATCACGATCGCACCGTGGGACTATCGTTTCTATGCAGAGAAAGTCCGCAAGGCGAAATACGACCTCGATTCCGAGGAAGTGAAGCAATACCTCCAGCTCGACAATCTGCGCCTCGCCATGTTTGACGTCGCAGGTGAAGTGTTTGGATTCGAATTCGTACCGATCACCGATGGTTCCGTACCGGTCTTCCATCCGGATGTCACAGTGTATGAGGTCAACGACAAGGCGACGGGCCGTAATGTCGGCCTCTGGTATTTCGATCCTTTCGCACGTGACGGCAAGCGTTCCGGCGCGTGGGCGACGACCTATCGTTCGCACGAAAGCTTCCGGGGTGAGAAGAATGTCCTGGCAGCCAACAATTCCAACTTCGTGAAACCTGCCCCAGGCGAGCCGGTGCTGCTCTCCTGGGACGATGCCGAGACCATGTTCCATGAGTTCGGTCACGCGCTGCACTATCTGTCGCTGAAAGTGGAGTATCCGAGCCTGACCGGCGGCCTGCGCGATTATACCGAGTTCCAGTCCCAGCTGCTGGAGCGTTGGCTGTCGACCGACCACGTCATCAACACCTATCTCGTCAGTGCAGAGACAGGTGAGGCGATGCCGGCAGAACTGGTCGAGAAGATCCGCAAGCCTCCACGTTCAATCAGGGGTTCGCAACGACGGAATACCTGGCGTCCGCCCTGATCGACATGAAGCTTCACATGGCCGATCCGGAAGGCCTCGATCCCGACAAGTTCGAGCGTGAGACGCTCGATGAACTCGGCATGCCGTCCGAACTCGTGATGCGCCACCGCACGCCGCAATTCGGGCACGTCTTCTCCGGCGAGGGATATGCGGCCGGTTATTACGGCTATCTCTGGGCCGATGTGCTGACGTCAGACGCCGCAGAAGCGTTCGCTGAAGCTTCCGGTGGTTTCTATGATCAGGATGTCGCGAGCGCGATGGTCAAATACCTGTTCGCTGCCGGCAATTCGATGGATCCGGCCGAGGCCTACCGCCTGTTCCGTGGCCGCGATGCCGAGATCGGTGCCCTCATGCGGGATCGCGGCTTCGCGGAGTAGCAGGCCAGGCCATTCAGGCAGGGCCATTCAGGCCGGGCTTTCCGCCGACGCTTGTTCTGTCGCAACCGGGGACTCCTCCGGTTCCAGCGTTTCGTTTGCGCGTTTGCCTTTCGGCGTCACGATCCGGCAGAGGACGAGGTCGCCGGTCACGTTCACGAGTGTCCGCGCCATGTCGAGAATCCGGTCGACGCCCATGACCAGCGGCAGGCCTGTCAACGGCACGCCGAAACTCGTCGCCGTGGTCGCAAGGATCGCGATACTGGCGCCCGGCGCAGCCGGCGCGCCGATGGAGGCCCCGGTCAGTGTCACCATCACCAGAGCGAGATCGCCCGGTGACAAGGGCGTGCCGGAAATGTCCGCAAGGAACATGATCGCGACGGACTGGTAGAGCGCCGTGCCGGCCATGTTCACGGTCGAGGCCAGCGGCACCACGGCGCCTGCCAGAGAGGGCGGCGTCTTCAACTTGTCGATCGCCGTCTTCATCGTCAGCGGCATCACTGCGGCCGAACTGGACGTGGAGAAGGCAAGCAGCTGGACGGGCACCACCGCCTCGATGAACTTCACCGGGTTCATCCGCCCGAACACGGTGACGATCACGAGATAGAGCAGGAGCAGGCAGGTGAGGCCTGACAGGACAATGCCGCAATAGGTGGCAAGGTCGACCAGCGTGCTGAAGCCGTTGGTGGCCGTCGTTTCCGCCATCAGGCCGAACACGGCGAGCGGCGCAAAGCGCATCGCCGTGCGGATCACCGTCATGGAGACTTCCAGCATCGCTTCCGCCAGCGCCACCAGCGGGCGGGTCAGTTCCTTCTTGTCGGCGGTCACCGTCGCGATGCCCACGAACAGGGAAAACATCACGATGGCCAGCATGTCCTGTTCCAGCAGGGAAGCGGCAATGTTCTGTGGAATGAGGCCGGTGATCATGTCCGGCAACTCTTTCGTTATGCCTTCCAGCGGCGAAGGCGGTGGTTCAGCCAGTTGCAGGTTTTCCGGCTTGAGGCTGGGCGGGGAAGGGTAGACGTGTTCCAGACCCCGGCCCGGACGGATGAGGCGTGCGAGCGAGATGCCGATCATCACGGCGGTCACCGTCGTCAGCATCACGAAGACCAGCAGTTTCCGGCCCACGGTGCGAAGCGCTTCCCCGCCGCCGGTGCCGGCAATGCCGAGGATGATGGAACTGGCCGCCAGCGGAATGATCACCATCCGCACCAGCGCCAGGAACAGGTTCCCCGGCAAGCCCAGCCAGTCGCCGATCACGGCGGCCTGGTCACGTGGTACAAAGTCGAGGTCTGGCCCAAGAACGAGACCGACGCCGATCCCGGTGCACAGCGCCAGAATCACCTGCAGCCACAGTTTGCCCCGCACCAGCACATCGAGCCGCCGGTTCAGGCGGTTATAGGTAAAGCGGGGCTTCTTCACGGAGGCCATGGTTACGTCTCGCGGGTTGGATATTCATCCCATAGGAGCCCGGCCCATGGAAGAAAAGCCGTAAGGCCCCGTAGGTGGCGCTGAATTTTCCGGGGATCCGCTGGTGCCGCGAGAGAGAATTGAACTCTCGGCCTCATCATTACCAATGATGCGCTCTACCACTGAGCTACCGCGGCATTGCAGGTGCGGAAAGCGGCGTTTAGCTTAAGCCATCCGACATGAAAAGACCGTTTCGCCGCGAATTGCACCTGACATGACAGACAAATCCCCTCCCAAGGACGAGAAAGCTGAACGCCTGGCCGCTGCGCTGCGGGCCAACCTGCGCCGCCGCAAGGCCGCCGCGCGCAAGCCGCCGGCCGATTCCGCGGCCAAACCGGACAAAGGCAAGTGACGCTTTCCCTCTCATCACGGGCTTATCTTGCTGCCCCCCATGAGATGCTGACCGCCATTGTGGCTGAAAATGCTTGGTACCGGGCAAAGATGCCGATTCTGGGCGAAATCGACCTCGTCACCCGCCACGCGGCGATCCATGCCGTGCTGAAGGACAAGGACCGGTTCGTTGTCGATGCCCGCCATGCCGGGCACAAGGCGGCGTTCGGCATGCCCTTCCTGCCGAAGTCACTGAAGATCATGGCGGACAATGTCCTCTCCATGGACGATCCGGATCATTCGCGCCTGCGACGCCTCGCCGATGCCCCGTTCCGGCGCGCGGCGATCCTGACCCAGCGCCGGAAGATCGTGGCCTATGCGCATGAGCTGCTGGACCTGATGGAAACGGACGGGAACACGGATCTCGTGTCCGGCTTCTGCCGTCCGCTGCCGCTGAAAGTGATCTACGGCCTGCTCGGCTTCCGGCCAGAGACCGAGGCAAAGCTCTCCCGCACGCTTAGCAACCTGACTGCCACCGATTCTCCGCTCACCATGCTGTGGGGCCTGTTCCGGCTCGGTCACATCCAGGACATGCTGCGGCAGGAGTTCCGCGCCCTGCACGCAGAACCGCGCGAAGGCCTCGTGTCGGAACTCGTCCATGCCGAGGCAGACGGCCAGAAGATGAGCGAGAATGAGCTGCTCGCCATGGTCTTCGTCCTCTTCGTGGCGGGGCATGAGACGACGACGCACCTCCTGTCCTCCGGCGTCTGGACGCTGCTGACTCAGCCGGGCGCCGCCGATGCCGTCCGGGCCATGGATGAGGAGGCTCGTTTCATCGCTGTCGACGAGCTGATGCGCTACTGCACGCCGGTGCAGATGACCAAGCCGCGCTTTGTGAAAGAAGACATGGCGTTCGAGGACAGGGCGCTGAAACGCGGCGACCGCGTCTTCGGTTTCCTCGCCGCCGGGAATATGGACCCGGCTGAGTTCGAAGATCCGCAGACGCTGAACCTCGCCCGCCGTCCGAACCGCCACGTCGGCTTCGGCTCAGGTCCCCACATCTGCCTCGGCATCCACCTCGCCCGGCTGGAGGCAGAAGTCGCGCTGGACGTCCTGCTCAGCCGCTACCCCCGCCTCGCCATCAAGGGCGGCGCAGAGAATGTGAAATGGATTTCCCGCGCTGGTCTCCGCGGCCTGAAACGCCTGCCGCTGGTGCTCCGCTGAAACCCGCTGAAAATCAACACAATCCGGCCCTCCCAAAACCGCGAAGCACGGTATAAGAGCCCCCATGGACAGACTCGTTATTCAAGGTGGCCACAAGCTGAATGGCCATATCCCGATCTCCGGCGCCAAGAATTCGGCGCTGAAGCTCATGGTCGCCTGCCTGCTGACGGACCAGCCGATCACCCTCACCAACATGCCGAGCCTGGCGGACACGCGCTTCCTGGCGCAGCTGCTGGAAACACTCGGCGTCGAGGTCTACTGGCCGAAGGGCGAGTCGACCTGCCACCTGAACGCCGCCGAGCTGAAAAGCACGATCGCGCCTTATGACCAGGTGCGGAAGATGCGGGCGAGCTTCAACGTTTTGGGCCCGCTGATCGCGCGCTCCGGCCACGCCACCGTGTCGCTGCCCGGCGGCTGTGCCATCGGCGCCCGGCCGGTGGACCTGCACCTTCAGGCGCTGGCCGCCATGGGCGCGGACCTGAAAGTGGAGCAGGGCTATGTGAAGGCTGCGGCCATTCACGGTCTGAAGGGTGCGCACATCAATTTCTCCATGCCGAGCGTCGGCGCGACCGAGCACGCCATGCTGACCGCCACGCTGGCCGAAGGCACGACCATCCTCGAAAACGCCGCGCGTGAGCCGGAGATCGAAGACCTTGCAAACTGCCTGAACAGCATGGGCGCGGATATCACCGGCGCCGGCACGGCCGTCGTCCGCATCAAGGGCGCCGAGAGCCTGAAAGGCACGACCCATTCGGTCATGGCAGACCGGATCGAGGCGGGCACCTATGCCATCGCCGCGGCCGCCGCGGGCGGGGACGTGACGCTGGACGGCTGCCCGGTCGATGCGCTCGGCGCGCTGATCGCCAAGCTGCGTGAGGCTGGCGTCACCGTGGACGCTGATGAAGCCGCCCACACGCTGCGCATCCGCCGGAACGGCACGCACCTCAAAGCCGTGAACCTCTCCACACAGCCGCACCCGGGGTTTCCGACCGACCTGCAGGCCCAGTTCATGGCCCTGATGGCCATCGCCGACGGCACCAGCGTCATCCGCGAGACGATTTTCGAGAACCGCTTCATGCATGCGCCGGAGCTTTCCCGCCTCGGCGCCGACATCACCGTGCGCGGGCAGGAAGCCATCGTGAAGGGCGTGCCCCAGCTGACAGCAGCGCCTGTCATGGCGACAGATCTGCGCGCATCGGTCTCGCTCGTGATCGCAGGGCTTGCGGCCGAGGGTGAAACCGTGGTGAACCGCATCTACCACCTCGACCGGGGCTTCGAACGGCTGGAAGAGAAACTGACGGCCTGTGGCGCGAAGATCGAGCGCCGGTCCGGGGAAGAGGAATAGGGGCGACGACTTGAAGGGGCTGGCATGTCTGAACTGAAACCACTCCGCCTCCTGGCTGAAGAGGCCGAGGATCTCGAAATCATTTCCGCCGCGGTGCAGGACGCCGTCGTGAAGGCCGAGAACCTGAACTACGAGGCGCGCATCCGCCGCTTCTCGCTGGAGATCAACCGCTACCGCTGGGAAGAGGGCGTCACCAAGCGCCGCGACGGCGAGCGTGTCCGCTCCCTGCTTGCCTTTGACGGCGTATTGGGCGTGAAAACCCGCGCCGTGACCAAGGCCGACCCGGAACTGATCCTGTCGTTACTACAGGTGACTTTCACGCCGGACGCCGAGCCGCCCGGAGGCAAAATCACGCTCCTCTTCGCAGGCGACGGCGAAATCGAGTTGACCGTGGAAGCCCTCGACGCGACCCTGCTCGACAGCGATTACATCTGGAATACGAGGCACACGCCCAGCCACGAACGCCGGAAGCGGTAGGCGCTACCCCTCCGCCCGGTGGCAGACTGCCTGGAGCTTGTTCCCGTCCGGGTCTCTCACATAGGCGCCGTAATAGTTCTTGTGATAGTGCGGGCGCGGGCCGGGCGGGCCTTCATCCGATCCGCCATTGGCCATCGCGGCCGCATAAAATGCGTCCACCTTGGCCCGGCTGTCTGCGATGAAGGCAACATGCGTGCCGTTGCCGTTCGTGGCGGGCTGGCCGTCGAACGGCGGGCCGATGAACAGTTTTGGCCCAGTGGCTTCGCCATAGGCAATGCCGCCATCATATTCGAACATGACCGGGATGGAGAGCGCCTCCATGACTGCTGCCCAGAAGGACTTCACGGCGGCCCAGTCATTGGTGCCGAGGGTGACATGGCTGAACATTGGCGGTCCTCCGAAACCGTGCCGGATGGGCGAGCCTAAGCCGGGAAGCGGGGGTGGCCAAGCCTGACGGGCTGAATGCGCCGACTCAGCGCCTTGCCAGCGGCGGATGGAGAGTCCATGAAGCGGGGTTCAAAACACCAATCCTTCCTGGGAATTCCGCGCCAATGGCCCGTACATTCAGCACATCCGCACCGGATTTCGAGACCCGGTTCAGCCGCTTCCTTGGGGAACAGCGGGCGGATGGCCATGACGTAGGCGGCATCGTTGCGAAGATCCTGGATGAGGTGGAAGTCCGCGGCGGTGAGGCTGTGGCCCGCTATACGGCCCAGTTCGACGAGCTGCAGATCGACCCGACCACGCTGCAGTCCGACAATGTGGACCTTGCTGCGCTGGCCGCCGAATGCCCGGCAGACCTGAAAGCCGCCATCGATTTCGCCCATGATCGCATCGCCGCCTATCACAGCGCCCAGCGCCCGGAAGACCATTCGTTTACGGATGAGGCTGGCGTCGAGCTTGGCTGGCGCTGGACGTCGCTGGAAAGCGTCGGCGTCTATGTCCCGGGCGGACGGGCGAGCTACCCGTCCTCCGTGCTCATGAACACCGTTCCGGCCAAGATCGCAGGCGTGGACCGGATCGTCATGGTCGCCCCGGCACCGAAGGGCGAGATGGCCCCCGCTGTGGCCTATGCGGCCCTGCGGGCAGGGGTCGACGAATTCTACCCGCTCGGCGGGGCACAGGCGGTCGGTGCGCTGGCCTTCGGGGCCGGGCGGCTGAAACCGGTCGACAAGATTGTCGGGCCGGGCAACGCCTTCGTTGCTGAAGCCAAGCGCCAGGTCTTCGGCCGCGTCGGCATCGACACGATTGCGGGGCCCTCGGAAATCCTCGTCATCGCGGACGAGACCGCAAATCCGGACTGGATCGCGGCAGACCTGCTCAGCCAGGCCGAGCACGACCCATCCTCCCAGTCGATCCTGATTGCTGTGGATGAGGCTGTGGGCAGGGCTGTGGATAACGCTGTGGACAAGCAGTTGAAAACGCTGGCCACGGGCGAGCGCGCGGCCCGGTCCTGGTCGTCTCACGGGGCAATCATCTTCGCGCGCGACCTGGACGAGGCCGCCACCATCGCCAACCGCATCGCCGCGGAGCACGTCGAGCTCGCCGTGGCTGACCCCGACGCCATGCTGCCGAAGATCCGCCATGCCGGGGCAGTGTTCCTCGGCCACCACACGCCGGAAGCGCTGGGCGACTATGTTACCGGTTCGAACCACGTGCTGCCCACCAGCCGCGCGGCGCGTTTCTCTTCTGGCCTCGGTCTTTATGACTTCCTGAAGCGCATGAGCGTGCAGCGCGCGAGCGCCGAAGGCTTTGCCGCGCTGGCCCCGGCGGCCCTGCGCCTTGCCGAAGCAGAGCGCCTGCCGGCGCATGCGCGCTCCATCTCCATCCGGTCTAACGCAGGAACCGGTGATGTCGGATAAGAACCGCCTCATCGCTGTCGAGATCGACGAAGACACGCTGGGCGCCTCGGGGCCTGACGCCGAGCATGAGCGCCGTGTCGCCATCTTCGACCTGATCGAACAGAACAGCTTCGCCCTGCCGGAGCACGGCGAGGGCCCGTTCATCCTGGTCCTATCCAAGGTTGAGCGGCGCCTCGTCTTCGCTGTGCGCGACGAGCACGGCAAGGACGTTCACACCTTCATCCTGTCGCTGAACCCGTTCCGGGGCGTGATCCGCGATTATTTCATGATCTGCGACAGCTATTACGATGCGATCCGCACCCAGTCGCCGCACCAGATCGAAGCGATCGACATGGCCCGGCGCGGTGTTCACAATGAAGGCTCGGAGCTTCTGGCAGAACGTCTGCAGGGCAAGGTCGAGATCGATTTCCTGACCGCCCGGCGCCTGTTCACCCTGATCTGTGCCCTCCATGCGGGCCAGGCTCGGGCAGCAGGCTAGAGACCCAACGACTTCAGCGCATTTTCGATTTTGGCCCGTTGG
Organism: Hyphomonas sp. GM-8P; assembly: GCF_003263315.1. Taxonomy (NCBI): domain Bacteria; kingdom Pseudomonadati; phylum Pseudomonadota; class Alphaproteobacteria; order Hyphomonadales; family Hyphomonadaceae; genus Hyphomonas; species Hyphomonas sp. GM-8P. The sequence continues at coordinate 68,100 of NZ_AWFE01000035.1, read as the reverse complement.
ACCGGGTCGTTGAAGGGGAAGGCGCTGAAGAAGCCTTCCACGCTGATATCCGGATCGCGCTGCCGGGCCAGTTCTATCCAGCGGTTTGCGGCCTCATCATCACCTGCCAGTTTGCGGGCCATGCCTGCGATGACTGTGATGTGGACATGGGCCCCCGGCGTACGCACGGCCCGTTCAGCCCAAAGGGTCGCTTCCTGGTGATGATCCCGGAGAAGGTGGGTCAGGCCACGCGTCGAGAGCATGGCATAATGCAATGGATCCAGCGGGCTGAGGCGGATCGCGAGATCGACATCCTGTTCGCCTTCCACGCCGCGCCCCGACATGGTTTGCGACAGGGCGCGAAGATACACCGCCTGTGCATAATTGGGATTGAGGGACACCGCCCTGTCCAGCCAGTGATAGGATCCGTCGAGGTCTTTCTCGATCCAATGGGTACGGCCCATCACCAGGTTGGCAAACGGATCCATCGGATCGCAGGCCATGGCTTGCTCGGCCGAGGCACGCGCCCCGGCGATCTCTGCATCCGTGTCCGGAACGTAGTGAAGGAAAGCGTTCTGGAAGCGGGTAAAGGACATGCCGGCATGGGCACGCGTGAAATCCGGTACGCGTTCCAGCGCCTGCCGGAACAGGCCCTGGGCGATCTCATTGTCCTTCCGGGTGAAGCGGAACATGTGGTTGAGGCCGAGATGATAGGCCGACCAGGCATCAAGGCTGGTGGCGGGCAGAGCCCTCGCCATGCGCGCCTCATTGAGCGGGATATGCACGTCGAGCTCCGACACGACCGCTGAGACGATCTGTTCCCTGAACTCGTGAACATCGCCGATCTCTCCGGCATACTGCTCGCCCCACAGCACGCCGCCATCCTTCGTTTCGGCCAGTTCGACGGTCACCTTCATGCGCGATCCGATGATCTCCACCGCGCCGGAAAGTACATAGCCGACGTTCAGCACCTCGCCGATATTCCGCACATCCGGCTCAGTGCTCCGGAAGCGGAAGGTCGACCCGCGCGCGATGACGAACAGCCAGCGCAGGCGCGACAGGCTGGTGATCAGCTCATGTGGCAGGGCATCCGCCATCGGCGCATACTCGCCCGCGATGCCGATCAGCCGGAAGGGCAGCACGGCAATGGAGGGCTTGCTGCCCGAGACCGGGGCCTCCGGTGCGGCATCCGCCGTTTCGATGACCGTTTCGGTCACTGTCGCGACGGGCGTCTCAGCCCCCCGGAATTCCGGTTCGACCGCGAAGCGGAAGCCGACCCCATGCACCGTGCGGATCAGGCGCTGGGCCCGCCCATCGTCGCCCAGCAGTTTGCGGGCGGACTTGATGCGGCTGGACAGGGCCGAATCCGACACTGCCCGTCCATCCCAGATCTTGTCGATGATCTCGTCCTTGCTCACCAGTCGGTCATGGTTCTCCGCCAGCAGGAGGAGATGCGACAAAACCTGCGGTTCGGTCGGCAGCGTTTCTCCTCCGCGCCGCAACTCGAACCTGGCCTGATCCAGTTCGAAATCTTCAAAAAGATAGATCATCCGGGCCAGACTAGACGGAATCCGGAATTTCTCCACAAATTCTCCAGACCCTCTCCAATTCTGCCCGGGCGGCCTGCCGTAAGTTCAACTCATCGGCGCCGGGATGGTCCTGGCCCCTGACAAAAAACAAAAGGAAATCAACATGCCTCTCGTTACGATCGATGTGATCAAAGACGTCTTCACCCCAGCCCAGAAGCAAGACCTGATCGAGCGCGTCACCGACGCCATGGTCGCTGTGGAAGGCGAAGCGATGCGCCCGGTGACCTGGGTCCGCGTCATGGAAGTCGAACAGGGCGACTGGGCCATTGGCGGCCAGGTGCTCAAAGCGGCGGATGTCCACGCCCTGGCGACAGCCAACGCGGCCTGACCTTAACCAGTCCCCGCGAGCATAGTTCCCCCGCGCCGGATGAGAGGTTTTCCGCCTCTCATCCGGTTGCGTTTTTGGGGGCAGGGGCGGTCAGAGAGGCCGCCGGATGACTCGAATCCTTGCCGGAATCCATGCAAAGCGCTAAGGCGCACCCTAAATCAACGGATGGCGGCGCGTTGGACCGTCCTGTTTTGGAGACTGCATGTCGAAGGAAGAACTGATTGAATTCGAGGGAACGGTAGTGGAATTGCTGCCGAACGCGACCTTCCGCGTGAAACTCGAAAATGACCACGAGATCATCGCCCACACGGCCGGCAAGATGCGCAAGAACCGCATCCGCGTGCTGACCGGCGACAAAGTGATGGTCGAGATGACGCCCTATGACCTGACCAAGGGCCGCATCACCTACCGCTTCAAGTAAGCGTCATGGCGTCCACCGGGGCCGCGCGGCTCATCCTTGCCAGCGCAAGCCCCCGGCGGCAGCAACTGCTCGCCCAGATCGGCATTGTGCCGGACGCCATCTGCCCCACAGACATCGACGAAACCCGCCGCAAGGACGAAAGCCCGCGCGCGCTGGCTGAACGGCTTGCGCGCGAAAAGGCGCTGGCCTGCCCCGAAGAGGGCTTTGTTCTGGCCGCCGACACGGTCGTCGCGCTGGGCAGCCGGAACCTTGAGAAAGCCGCCGACGCGGCCGAGGCCGAGGCCTTCCTGCGGCTCCTCTCCGGCCGGGCGCACCAGTGCATCACTGGCATCGCGGTGCGCGCGCCCGATGGCCGCTTCAGCGCCCGCACCGTGCTCGCCCGCGTGAAATTCAAACGCCTCACCGACCGGGACATCGCCGATTACGTCGCCAGCGGCGACTGGAAGGGCAAGGCCGGCGGCTACGGCATCCAGGGCGCCGCCGGCGCTTTCGTCACCGGCATCAACGGCAGCTACACGGCGATTGTCGGACTGCCGCTCTATGAGACCAAGGCCCTGCTCGAGGGGATGGGGTGGAAGAACCCTCCCATATCCCGGGAGGGCTGAGCGCTATTCAGCAGGAGCCAGCGGCCAGAATGCCGGAATGACGAAAACCGCGACCACCAGCATGACGATGTTCAGCGGAAGTCCGATCTTCAAAAAATCCGCGAAGCGATAGCCGCCTGCTGTATAGACCAGCGTATTCGTCTGATAACCGATCGGTGTGGCGAAGCTTGCGCTTGCCGCAAACATGACCGCCACCACAAAAGGCCTCGCATCAATGCCGAACTGTTCGGCGAGACCGATGGCTATCGGCGTGAGCAGGATCGCCGCCGCAGTGTTGCTGATGATCTCTGTAAGGATGGAAGTGATCAGGTAGAGCGCAGCGAGGATGTAGATCGGGCCGAGCCCCCCCGTCAGCGCGACGAGACTATTGACGATCAGCTCGGCAGCGCCGGTCTTGTCCATGGCAATGCCCAGCGCGAGCATGCCGAAGATCAACATCAGGATGTCCCACTGGATGGACTTGTAGGCCTCTTTGTGATCGAGGCAGCCGGTCGCGACGACAGCCGTCGCAGCGATGATGGCCAGGGCCACAATCGGCAGGACTTCAATCGCAGCAAGTCCCATGACTAGCAGAACGGCTGCGACCGCAATCGGGGCCTTGTCCCGCTTGATGGCCTTCTCGGACGTCTGGGTGAGATTGTTGAAATCGCCTTCTTCGAAAACCTGCCGCACGCCCTTGGCAGGCCCTTCGATCAGGACCGTGTCACCCACCTCAAAGAACAGGTTCCCCATCTGCGGTGCCATGTTCTCTCCGCGCCGATGGATTGCGAGCACGTAGACGCCGTACAACCGGGCGAGGCCCAGCCCTTCAAGGCGGCGGCCAATCAGGCGGGACTGAGGGCCGATCACGCCCTCCATGATGACCGTCTCACTGGTCTGAACCGGTTCGAAGCTCGGCCGGGCATTGGCTTGCGCACCGATGGCAACGCTTCCAGCCTCGCGGAGCGTCAGCATCTCTGCCACAGGTGAACGCAGCACGACCCGGTCGCCTCCTTTGAGCCTGATCGACGTCAGGTCCGCCCGCAGGGACTGGCCTTCGCGAAATACGTCCACGATCGTATAGCCTTTCCCGGCGGTGAACCCCGTCTCGGACAGCTGTTTGCCGACCAGAGGGGAATCGATCGGGATCAGGATCTGGGCGATGAAGCGACGCTCCTTGCTGTCAGGCAGCATGGCGGCGAGCGTCTCGCGTACGGGCAGCAGGAAGGGGCCGACAATGGCGATGTAGACCGCGCCAGCCAGGGCCAGGCAGAGGCCGGCGCCGGTAATCTCGAACATGCCGAAAGGCGCAAGGCCGTTGGTCTGGGAAACGCCGTCTACAAGAATGTTCGTCGATGTCCCGATCAGCGTGGTGGTCCCCCCGAAGATGGAGGCGAACGAGAGCGGGATCAGCAGCTTTGATGCGGATACCCCGATGCTTTTCGCCAGGCTCATCGCCACGGGGATAAGAATGACAACGACAGGCGTGTTATTGATGAATGCGGACAGGACGATCACGCCCGTCATCATCGCAATGACGGCGATGACGGGGGAGGTTTTCGTGGCCAGCCGGGAAACCAGGCGGCCGCCCGCATCGATGACGCCCGTGCGTTCCAGCGCGGCTGAAAGAACAAACATGGCGCCGATCGTGATCGGTGCCGAATTGGAGAAGACGCCGAGCGCGTCCTCGGTGGTCAAAATGCCGGTGAGCAGCAACGCCCCCATCGCCAGGAGCGCGGTGACGTCAGCCGGAAACCTTTCCTTTATGAAGCCAAAGAAGACCACCACCACCAGCAACAGAACGATGGCGATCTCGATTGCCGGTTCTGAAAACAAGGAACTCATTCAACAGAATCCGTCGACAAACCGGAGGCTGGATCGCCCTCGGTTCCAGTATTTTGTTCAGCGGACCCGCCAGTTCGTCAATCAAAAGCGCTAATGCGTCTCGTGACTTGTGCTCGTACCTTCGCCTTCATTACAGGCATCGCCAGTCTGCAGCTCTGCGAGTCCAAGCCCCTGCTGGAAGGCATGGCGTGGAAGAATCCTCCGTCCCGCTGAAAAAAGGCAGCTACGCTACAAACCGGCCATCGAGCCGAGCCAGACGCTGTAGGCCACATAGGCACCAAGAAGGATTGCGCCTTCGACCCGGCTGATGCGCCAGCGCGTCACGGCAACCAGAAGTAAAAGTGCGGTCACGCCTGTCATCACCCAGATGTCAAATGTGGCGATAGAGGCCGGTACCGCGATGGGATGAATGAGGGCGGTTGTGCCGAGAATGAACAAGACGTTGAAAATGTTGCTGCCGACAATGTTGCCGAACGCGATGTCGGATTGGCCACGGCGGGCGGCGGCAATGGTCGTGACCAGTTCCGGCAGGGATGTGCCGACGGCGACGATAGTAAGGCCGATGACCGCTTCAGAAACCTTGAAGGCCTGAGCGACCTCGATGGCGCCGAACACCAGAAAACGGGCGCCAAGGATCGTGAGCGCGAGACCGGCCGCGATAAAAGCGAGGTCCTTCCAGACGCTACCAGATTGTACTTGCCGTTCGCCAACGACTTCAACTTCTGGCTTCGAGGCGCTCGCCAGCCGTTCATTGAGAAGAGTGAAGACGAGATAGGCCATCAATGTCAGGACAAAGAAGGCCCCGATCGCCGGTGTAAACCGCCCGAACAGGGCCGCGCCCAGACACATGAGTGTGGAAAGGACAAGCACTGTTCCGTCCCGCCGGAAGGCTGCCTTGTCGATAATGACAGGCGCGAGCAATGCAGCGACGCCGAGGATGAGCAGAATGTTAGCGATGTTGCTGCCGACCACATTGCCCACCGCAATACCGGGGGAGCCGACAAAAGCGGCTTGCAGGCTGGTCACCAGTTCGGGTGTGGACGTGCCGAAGCCAACAAGGGTGAGGCCGATCACGAGCGGCGACAGACCGACCCTGCGGGCCAGGTCAACAGCGCCGCGAACAAGTAGGTCACCGCCAAAAACAAGGCCCAGAAGGCCGCCGACAATCAGAAGTGCAATGTCCATGGATTCCGCCGAGAAAGCCTGTCACCGGTGCGGGGATCGTCGGTTTGACCGGCGTCACAATAAGTGGAATTGGCGGACTGCATTTACAAGAGCGGACAGCCTGTGAGACTTCCAGGCCTGCCGCGGATGTCTCCTGCCATCTTGTTGGCCGGTTCCGTGGACAGATCCCGTTCCATCCACCCCCAAACCCAACACCCACAACACATCTGCGTGCTTGAGTCCGACAGTTTCGCATCGCCTCCGTCCTCTTCTGCATGGATGAGACAGGCGATTTTCTTTCAGAGGCGGTGGAGACGGCGCGGGCGCTGCACCGCTGGCGGACGGCAGGTGAGATAACGCCGGTCAGTCTTCAGGCTGTGCCACGCTTCTGCGCGGGCCGGCTCGCCGAGAGCTTCTGGCAGGTCCTCAGTGTACGCCTTAATGAAGCGCTCGCCGTGGCGTGGAACGATAGCGGCTGAGCCTCTCCAGGTTTTATGATTTTGCCGGAATGCGAGAGCGTTTCCGGGCAAACGTGCTGGAAGAAAGGTCAGCTCCGCTCCGGGGTGGCTCTGCCGAAGGCTTTCCTCATATTGATACCCGTCGGAGAGAAGCCGGCACTCCGGTACAGGTTTTGAGCGATGTCATTATCCGAGGCGACCCGCAGCCGGACTTCGCTGTGACCTGTCTTGGCATACATCTCCTCCAGAGCTGTCAGGGCGGCTTTGGCGTAGCCCTTTCCGCGATGGGCTGGAAGAATGTAGAAGTCGCTGATGAAAACGCAGGGGCCGTCTTTATCCGGCTTGCACCAGAGATAGCCGAGCGTGGCGGCGCCGTCTTCGCCAATGATGCATAAAAGGTCCTGTCCCGGTGTATCGGCGCCCAGAGGCAAATCACGCTCGACGTCCCGTTTCGCGCTCGCCAGCGCGCTGTCCATGTCCTGATCATAATTCGCGGAGATCTCCGCGGCATAGTCAGGAACGAAATAGGCGACATAGTCAGCGAACTCGCTGTCCAGCATCGGGCGGAGGCGTATCATGGGTTTTCTCCGCTCACCTGTCGTGTGGTCTTTAGGTCCGTTCCAGTGTGGTGACGGCGGCGACGCACAGACCGACCACCGCGACAATGCCCAGCCAGAGCGGATCGGCAGTTGCCAGAAGGCCCGCCTGCTGCTGGGCGGAGGAGATCGTTTTGGTCACGGTGCTGTCCAGCGTCACCCACTCGCCGAGCAGGCCCGGCAGCTGGAGCGCGGCGACGACGGCGCCAATGCCGCCCACGGCCAGCAAAATGCCCCGGCGCATCAGGGCGCGGCGGCGCACCTTGCCCATCACCTCGTCCACGAAGGGCTTGGCTTCCAGCGCGCGGTCTTCGGCCGCGAACAGGCTGGACAGGTCCTGGAAGGTTTCTTCTTCGCGCATGTTTCTACTCCATCACGCCACTTCGGGCTTCGCAAGGTGTTTGCGGAGGGCTTCGACGCCACGCAACACATGGGATTTCACGGTGCCAAGCGGCCAACCGGTGGCTTCGGCCGCTTCGCGGTGGGTGAGGCCGGCGGCGACGCACATGACGACGCAGACACGCTGGGCCTCTGTCAGTTTTTCCAGTGCCCGGCTGAGGTCCATCCGGTCGTCCTGCTGGTCACTGGGCCGGGAACCATGCGCGCCAAAGGGAATGATCTCGGCCGTTTCGTCGAACTCGATCTCCGGCCTTGTCTTGCGGCGGACCTGGAGGAATTCTCGCCAGCAGATGGCGCAGATCCAGGCGCTGAACGTGCCGCCGGCATAGGTGGCGATCTTCTGCCAGGCCGTCAGGAAGGTGGTCTGGGCAATGTCGTCACCGGCGCTCGCCGACCCTGTCAGGCGCCGGGCCATGCCGCGTACGCGGGCCTGGTGGCGGCGGACGAGTTCGGCGAAAGCCGCCTCGCTGCCGCGTGCAGCATCTGCTGCCAGGTCCGGATCCGTGCGCATGTCCCGTCCTTCGTCCGTGACCAGAAAGAGGTCAGGCCTTCCGTTCATTGCGACCCGACACCCACAGGCCCAGATATGCAACACCCAGGAAGACCGGGAAGGCGGCAACGCCCAGCATCGGACGGATCGCTTCGCCTTCTTCCATGCCCACCATCGTGCCGAGGAAGGCAAAGGCAAGACCGGCGGCGATGAACAGCACGCCGCGGCGGAGGTCAGCCCGCACCGGGTCGTTCGCCAGCGACAGGCGCACCATCATGTCGTCCGACAGGACCTGTCCCTTGTCGATGGCATGGCGTAGCGTCTCATGGATGGTGTTGCGTTTGCGGGAATTGAAATAGCTGACCAGCCACACAATCCCGACGATTGATCCGAACAATATGGCCGGGACGACAATGTCTTCGGTCATTTCAGGCTCCTTCTTGCAAACTCGCGCGGCGGAATTGCCGCTGTTTGACTGTCAGATGCAGCGAAGGGCCTGAATGGATGCAGGCAGTGTGATTTTTTTGGAAAAGTGCCTAATTCAGCCCGCCGACCGGGAGGGACAGGTCCACCACTTCGGTCGCGGCCTCAGCCTCGGTTTTCACCTTGTGAACCAGGAGCGCCTTCTCGCCGCGCGTGGTTTGCGGAGCGAACAGGTTGGTCAGGCGGACCTCGATATCGGCATCCGCCGGCAGGGGCTGGCCCAGCGGCACGATCAGGGTACGCGTGCCTTTTTCCGGCACGATCACATCGGTCAGCTTCCGCGTGATCACGACTTCGGTGCCGCTGCGGACTTCGATCACACCCTCCAGGCGCGCATGGGCGTTGCCGGTATTGGAGAAGTCGAGGCCGATCGCCGGGGCTCCGGCGTCGGTGACGGTCAGGCGGCTCGCCTCGATGCGCGGACGGGAACTTGCCTTGCCGATCGTCATGCTCACCAGGGAGGCGATCTGGTTTTTCTGCCAGCGGCCTTCCGCGTCCTTCATGACGGATGAAGCAAGCAGGGCGACCCGATAGTCTCCGGTCCGCGGGGGCCGTTCCGGGGTAGAGAGGTTGATGAACACCTGTTTTGACTGGCCGGGCGCCAGCGAAATGGTCGGCGCGCCATAGCGGGTCCAGGCGGCGGCGGAGGTTTCGCTCTCTCCGGCAGGTGTGAAAATGGGTGCGCCATCTGCGTCAAAGGCCCAGTCGGCCAGCGCGAGCGATACGGAAACGGGGCGGGCGGGATCGAGGTTCGCGACGGTCACGACCTGCCGCATCGGCTGGCCGGCATCCAGTTCCAGCTCCACGCTGGCGGGCTGAATTCCGATCCGGCCCTGGGCTTCAGCCATGAATGCAGCGCCCCCGGCGGCCAGAAGAGCCGCAAGGAAAGCGCGAAATGGCATTTTGGCAGGCATGGCTCACGTCCCTGGAGGGCCAGCAATTCATGACATGATCGTAAAAGAACCTTACCGCCCGGTTTAGATTTCCCTGCGAGCCAGCGCTTGATGGAAACCGGGCGTAAGGTTAAGCGCGAAGCTTCATGGTGAAACTGACTCCCAAGGCAAAGCGCAAGAAACGCAAGCACATCGCGGCGGACCTTTCGACAAGGGAAGGCCGCGCACGAGCACGGCGCGAAATGGTCTGGCAGGACCATGGCTTCCTGCGCGCGATCTACCAGAATCTCCACCAGATCTCGCCGGACATGTACCGGTCGAACCAGCCGTCGCCCGCCAAGGTCATGAAATATGCGAAAGAATTGGGACTGAAGACGATCCTCAATCTGAGGGGTGAAAGCACCAAGGGCTATTACCTGCTGGAGAAAGAAGCCTGCGAACAGGCCGGTATTACACTGATCGATTTTCAGGTTTTTTCCCGTGATACGCCGACCCGCGAAGCGATTTTCGCGGCCCGCGACCTGTTCGAGACGATCGAATATCCGGCCCTGATGCATTGCAAATCAGGTGCAGATCGGGCCGGTCTGATGGCTGTGCTCTATATGCTGCTCAAGGAAAAAGTCCCGTTCCATCAGGCGACTGAGCAACTTTCCCTGAAATATCTCCACATCAAGCACGGCAAGACGGGCATGCTGGATGCCTTCTTCCAGGCCTATGCCGACTTCAATGCGGGACGGCCGGAAGACGAGTGGAAGCCCTTCCTCGACTGGATCGCCGAAGACTATGACCGGCTGGAGGTGAAAGAGGATTTCCTGCGCGATTTCGGCAAGGGCATCCAGGTCGACAAGATCCTGCAGCGCGAATAGCACCTCGAAACGGCACCGCTTCCCCCACAGTGGGATTCATGCTTCGCTCGCCCGCGTTACCGGTGAGGGAGACGCCGATGCGGACGATCATGCTTGCGGGGCTGGCTTTTGCCGCTGCGCTGACCGGGTGTGGCGGCCCGAAAGACAGCCACGATCAGCTTGTCGATACCTGTATCGCGGAAGGCGAGGTGCCGGAGACGTGTGCCTGTATTGTCGATGCCATGCAGTCCGAACTCAGCCCGGACCTGTTCAAGCGCTCTGCCGTAGCGATTTCCCGCGAGAAACGCCCGGTCGGCGAATACATTCTCAGCCTGTCGGACGAGGAAAAGATGCAGTTTTTCGATGCCGAACAGGAAATGGAAAAGTGTGAACTGTCGGCTGAGGAAGACAGCTGAGCGCGCAGGATAGTGCAAATCTGCACCAGCTGATGAGAGTCAGGTTCGTTTCTGACGAGTATTTGCGTGACGAACAGGGTTAATCCCCTTAGATTCCGATTTGCTCCAGAAAGGGGAAGACCATGAAGTTCTTTATTATCAACAGCTTCCGAACGATGATCTACGTGGCCTATATTGCCGTCATCGTGTCGGGGATCGCACTGGGCATCTACAACAAGGGCGAATTCACGGGCGAACTCGTGGGCCTGACGGGCACGCTGGCCCAGGTGGCCGATTTCGCCGTGTTCACCGTGGGCGGCTGGATCGCGGCCAGCCTGATCTGCGGTCTGATCGTAACGCTGCTCGACATCCGGGACGACATCAACGACCGGTTGCCGGATGCGCGCCGGGACGACTGATCTGTCTGAGCGGGGGAATAACGGAGCCGCCGGCGGAAACGCTGGCGGCTTTTGTATTTGGGGGCGTTCCGCAAGTGCAACGCATGACTGTTTCTGACTCGGGGAGTTGCGCCTGCAGAAGCCGCAGGCCATCTAGCGCGCATGGCTGATTTCAGGATTCCACCGGCAGATCTCCTCGCCGGTCTCATTGAGCAGTGCCGCAAAGCCGGCGCAGACGCAGCAGACGCCCGCATCGGCGAGGCGGACGGTGTCGGCGTCGCCGTGCGGGACGGCAAGTTGGAGAGCATTGAACGCGAGGAAAGCGTGTCCGTTGCGCTGCGCTGTTTCTACGGAAAACGCCAGGCGCATGTTTCCAGCGCAGACCTGTCGCCCGACGGCCTGAAAATGCTGGCCGAACGCTGCGTGGCCATGGCGAAGGCTGTGCCGGAAGACAAGTATTGCGGCCTGCCGGATGCTTCCATGCTCGCCACGGGCGATCTCGATATGGATTTGACCGGTGAGCCGGAAATGCCGGCCGAGTCGCTTGAAGAGCGTGCATTGGCCGCGGAGGCGGCGGCGCTTGCCATTCCGGGCATCAAGACGGTGGCAGGGTGCGGGGCCTCCTGGAACCGCTCGAAGCGCTGGGTTGCCGCGTCCAATGGCTTTGCGGCTTTCAAGACGGGATCCTCCACCAGCCTCGGCCTTTCCGCCGTGGCCGAGAAGGATGGCAAGATGGAGCGGGACTATGACTCCTGGTCGGTCCGCTTCCTCAACAAGATGCCGTCGCCCGAAGAAGTGGGCAAAACAGCCGGCGATCGCACCATTGCCCGCCTCGGCGCCCGCAAGCTCGGTACGCAAAAGGCGGCCGTCATCTATGACCGGCGCGTCTCGGCCAGCCTGATCGGCGCGCTGCTGGGCGCGATTTCCGGACCGTCGATTGCGCGCGGCGTCTCTTACCTGAAAGACCGGATGGGCGATCAGGTCTTCGCCAAGGGTGTCTACATCACCGATGATCCGTTCCGGGTAATGGGCATGGGCTCGCGCAACCATGATGGCGAAGGCCTGCCGGTGCGCGAGACGCACCTGATCGAAGATGGCCGCCTCACCACCTGGCTGCTGAACACGCCGTCGGCAAAACAGCTTGGACTGGAGCCGAACGGGTTCTCCGCACTCGGCTTTGGCGATCCGCCCGGCGTTACGACCTCCAACATCTATCTGCGCGCCGGGGAAAACACGCCGGAAGAGCTTATGGCGGATGTTGGCAAAGGCCTGCTGGTCACCGACATGTTCGGCCCGTCGATCAATCCGAACACCGGCGACTATTCCGTCGGCGTCGCGGGCTTCTGGTTCGAGAATGGCGAGATCGCTTACCCGGTTTCGGAAGTCACCATCGCTGGCGACCTGCCGTCGATGTTCTCGCGCCTCGTGCCCGCGTCGAACCTCGAATTCCGGGGTACACGCGATGCGCCGAGTATTCTGGTGGAAGGGATGAGTCTTGCGGGCAGCTGAGCGGACGCTCCTCGAAGACATGGACACGATGCGGGCGCTCGCCCGCGAGGCCGGCCAGCTGGCCGTCTCTTACCAGCGCGGCGGGCAGCCGAACCGCGTCTGGCACAAGACCGGGGGCAGCCCGGTCACCGAAGCCGACATCGAAGTGAACCGGCTCTGCGCGGCGCACCTTCAGCGCGCCCGCCCCGAATATGGCTGGCTGTCCGAAGAAACCACCGACAGCCTCGCGGCGCGACAGAAACAGCGCTGCTGGGTTGTCGATCCGATCGATGGCACACGGGCCTATATGCGCGACGATCCGAACTGGTGCGTTGCGCTGGCCGTTATCGAGGAAGGCCGCGCGGTTGCCGGCGTGCTCTATGCCCCGCGGCAGGACCGCTTCTACGAAGCCTGGGAGGCGGGCGGCGCGTTCCTGAACGGACAGGCGATCCGGGTCTCCCACTGTTCGGAAGAGACCGGCTGCCGCCTGATCACCAATGAAGGCATGATCGATCATCCGAGCTGGCCGGAGCCATGGCCAAATGTTGTGATCGCCCGTCCGAAACCGAACTCGACCCTGCTGCGCATGGCGCTGGTTGCGACCGGTGAATGGGACGCGACCGTGACGCTGGCAGGCAAGTCAGACTGGGACCTTGCCGCCGGGACAGTGCTCGTCGAACAGGCAGGCGGCACGGTGACCACCCACAAGGGTGAACTCCTTGTGTTCAATCAGGAAGTCCCTGCGCAGCGCAGTGTCATCGCGGCTGGCGCCGGGCTTCACCCTCTGTTAGTGCGCAGGACAGAATTTGTGGGTATACCTGACCCACAGGAAAGGGCGGCCAGCGCCGCCACAACCATGGAGCACAGAAAAATGGGCGACGCCCCGAAAAGCCAGCAGCAATTGCTGCACATCGTGTTTGGCGGTGAGCTGAAGGACGTAACCGGAGTCGAATTCGAAGACCTGTCCAAGATGGACTTTGTTGGCGCCTTCCCGAATTACAAGGACGCCTATGACGCCTGGAAATCGGCGGCACAGCGCACGGTGGACCATGCCGAAATGCGCTACTTCATTCTGCACGCCCACAAGCTGCTGGATCCGCTGACGGGGGATCATCATCACGTCTGATCCCGGACAACCGAAGGCGCAGCGGGGGAGCCTGCGGAGATTGTTCGCGGCCTATTTCCGGCCGCACCTCGGCTGGTTCGTCGGCGGCACGCTGATGGCGCTGGGCACATCCTTGTGTGCCATGGCCTATACCTTTGTGCTGAAGCTGATGGGCGACCGGCTCGAAGCGAGTTTCGGCCAAAGCGGCAATGCCGATTCCAGCTGGATCCTGCACATCGGCGCCGCGATTGTGGCCCTCGCCGCGGCCCGCTCGCTGACGATGTACCTGATGACGCTGCTGAACAATACCGGCGTCCAGCGCGGCCTTGTCAGCATGCAGACCCATGAGTTCGAAGCGCTGATCGACGGCGATTTCGCACGCCTGTCCGAGGATGCGTCGGGCGGCTTCGTTTCGCGTTTCATCAATGACGTAAACGCGATCCGCGATGCCGCGCTGCGCTTTGCCAACAATTTCACCAAGAGCACAGCGACAACGATTGGCTGTCTCGGCGTGATGGCCTGGATCGACTGGCAGCTGACCCTGCTGATCCTCGTCGCCTATCCGATTGCGTTTGCGCCGGTCATCAGCCTTGGCAACCGCGTGCGCAAACGTTCCCGCCGGGCACAGAAGCAGGTCGGCGAAATGACCTCGCTGCTTTCCGAAGGCTTCCAGTCGGCGCGTGTGATCAAGGCGTATGGCCTCGAAGCCTATCAGAAAGGCCGGGCGCGCAGCGGCTTCGCCGAACGTTCCCGCCTGTTCCTGAAAGTCCTGGCCGACCGCGCCGCCGTCGACCCGATCCTCGAAATCGCGGGCGGCGTTGCGCTGGCCGGTATTCTCGGCTTTGCGGCCTGGCGTATTTCGCAGGGCCAGATGTCCCTCGGCGATCTCCTGGCCTTCATCGCGGCGCTGGGCGTTGCTTCGCCTGAGATCCGCGCGCTGGGCACGTTGAACTCCGTCGCGCAGGAAGGCGGCGCTGCGGCAGACCGCGTGTTCGAGATCATCGAAGCCAAACCAGTCATGGCAGACCGGCCGGGCGCGGGGCGTTTCGGCAAAGTGTCCGGCGATGTCTCCTTCGAGGACGTCGCCTTCTCCTATCCGGACGGGACGCCCGCCCTCAAAGGGTTGAGCTTCAAGGCAGCGCCGGGAGAGACGGTCGCCATCGTTGGCCCGTCCGGTGCAGGCAAGTCCACCATCTTCAACCTGCTGCTACGTCTCTATGATCCTTCTGGCGGCGTGATCCGCGTCGACGGTCAGGATATCCGCGGGATGACCGGAGAGAGCTTGCGGGCCAATCTGGGCCTCGTCTCTCAGGACTCGGCGCTATTCGATGACACGGTCCAGGCGAACATCGCACTTGGACGGCTGGGCGCCACGAAGGCCGAGATTGAAGTCGCGGCCCGCGCGGCTTTCGCGCACGAGTTCATCATGGCCCTGCCGCAGGGCTATCAGTCGCCTGCCGGTGAAATGGGCCGCAACCTCTCAGGTGGCCAGCGCCAGCGCATCGCGCTTGCCCGGGCCATCCTGCGCGGCGCGCCGATCCTGCTGCTGGATGAGGCGACCTCGGCCCTCGATGCCGAGAGCGAATCCCGCGTGCAGCAGGCCCTCGGTGAGTTTGGCCGCGGCCGCACCGTTCTGATCATCGCTCACCGCCTGTCCACCGTCCGGGCCGCTGACCGTATCCTGGTGGTCGAGGATGGCCGTGTGGTGGAGCAGGGCAGCCACGACGACCTGCTCGCCGCGAACGGCGCCTATGCCCGCCTCGTGAAGCTGCAGCTCAGCTAAGCCAGTTCAGGCGTGCAGGGCGCTGGATGCTTACCGGTGTCCCGGAGCCGACGAAGTGACGGGTTTGTTTGGCCCCATAGAAAAACCCCGCGAAGCGAACTTCGCGGGGTTTTCTGTATAGATTGCCTGAAAGGGACCTTAGTTGGTCAGGGCCTTCTCGATTTCGCGGGCCGCTTTCTCGAACTGGTCGACAGCCGTATCGCTGGCCAGCAGGCGGCGGGCCGCTTCGGTAGCAGCATCGGCAGCAGCGCGGCGCACTTCTTCGGTCGCTTCAGCTTCAGCGCGGGAGATACGCGCTTCGGCGAGGGCTTCACGGCGGGCGAGGCGTTCGGCGATGTCCTTGCGCGTCTCTTCCATGATGCGCTTGGCGTCGGCCTTGGCCTGTTCGATCATGGCTTCGGCTTCCTTGTCGGCGTCCTGGGCCTTGCGTTCAGCCGCGGCGAGGGCTTCGGCAGCCTGTTCGCGGAGGCTGGCAGCTTCTTCCAGTTCCTTGCGGATGGCGTCAGCGCGGGAATCGAGGCCGCCCAGAACGGTCTTGAAGGCACCCATGCGCCAGGCAATGGCGAGGAAGCCACAAAGGGCCAGGAAAGCGGTGAAGGTGACCGGGTCGGTCGCGGCATAGGCCAGTCCGCCGAGGAAGCCGCCACCACCATGGCCACCGGCGGCGCCATGTTCGGTTTCAGCGGCAAAGGCCGGGAGGGCCGATGCAGCGACAGCAGAGAAGAGGACGATGCGTTTCATGGTCTTACTTCTTCTCCATCGCGGCCGAGACGGCAGACTTCAGGTCGCCGGCAGAGGCTTTCAGACCAAACCGGGCCGTCATGGCTTCGGCCGTGTCGACAGCGATCTGCTCAACATTTGCCATCGCATTCGAACGGAGCGTGGCGATGCGGGCATCGGCAGCTTCCAGTTTCTTGGCGATTTCGGCATCGACGCGCGATGTTTCGGCGGCCATTTCGGCCTCCATCTTCTCGCTCGCCTTTTCCGAGGTTTCGCGGGCCTTGTTGCGGGCCTGAGCCACGCGAAGTTCAAGGGCCTGCTGGGCTTCGGTCGCCTGATCGTTCAGACGGGCTGCCTGATCGAGATCCGAAGCGATCCGGTCTGAACGCTTTTCCAGCGTGTCAGACAGTTTCGGCAGGATCCAGCGCGACATTGCCAGGTACAGCGTCGTGAACAGGATTGCGAGCCAGAACAACTGGCCCGGCATGTGCCAGGTCTCGAACGGCGGGAAGGCCGGCGGTGCGTCGTCCGGCGTGTGCCCGTGGGCAGCGCCTTCAGCAAGCAATGCGATCAGCATCAGGTTACCTCTGTGTCGGGATACGACAGGATCGGGCCGGCCGGCAATTGTGCCGCCGGCCCGTTCAGGCTGGACGTTGGTCGATTAGACCACGAACAGGATCAGGATGGCGACGAGGAACGACAGGATGCCGAGCGCCTCGGAGAGGGCCATACCGATGAAGAGGTTGCCGGTCTGCTGCGGAGCAGCGGACGGGTTGCGCATGGCGGCGTCGAGGAACGAGCCGAAGATGTTGCCCACACCGATTGCAGCACCGATCATGCCGAGCGTTGCGAGGCCAGCGCCGACATATTTGAGGCCGAGAGTGATATCGCCTTCCATTGGGTGTCTCCTTGTTGGAATGCTTAAGGTTTCTACATTTTGCCGCCCGTGAAGCGTGTTCGGTGGGAGGCGTCAAGCGGTTTTGGTGCGGCTTTGACGCCGCACCGGCGAACAGGGTCCTAGTGGGACGGGTGCAGGGCGTCGTTGAGATAGACGCAGGTCAGGATTGCGAAGACGTAAGCCTGAAGGCCTGCAACCAGGAATTCGAGCGCGTTGAGCGCAACGCCCATCGAGAAAGCGAGAAGTGCCACCGGAACGTAGGCAATGCCGGCACCGATCAGTGTGACGGCGAAGCCGGCGAACAGTTTCAGCATGATGTGACCGGCCAGCATGTTGGCGAACAGACGCAGCGCCAGGGTCAGCGGACGGGCAAAGAACGAGATGACCTCGATCGGCACCAGAAGGAAGTAGATCAGGAACGGCGCGCCGGACGGGGCGAACAGTTTGAAGAATTTCAGGCCGTTCTTGTAGAAGCCGTAGCCGATCACGATCGAGATCACGAGCAGGGCGAGCGCAGCGGTCACGATGATGTGGCTCGTCGTGGTGAAGGCGTATGGCACCATGCCGATCATGTTGGCGAAGAAGATGAAGAAGAAGAGCGTGAAGACGAACGGGAAGAATTTGAGGCCTTCCTCGCCGGCTGCGCCGCGCACCATGTCAGCGACGAAGCCATAGCCGATTTCGGCCATCGACTGCAGGCGGGACGGCACCAGAAGGCCCTTCGAAGCGGCCACGCCGAAAAAGGCGATGGTCAGCACAACGCCCAGCAGCATGAAGCCGGAGGCATTGGTGAAGGACAGGTCTACGCCACCGATATTCAGGTCCAGCCATTTGCTGACCTGGAACTGGTGGATCGGGTCGATCGCTACGCTCGGCATCAGGAAGGTCATTCGTCCTCGGTCCCGTCTTCATTCGGGGCACTTTGCCCCTGTGTCATTTCAAGTGCCCGAGCGTTCAGCTCTTTATAGGCACGCATTATGGCCCGGATCCCTGCAGCGAACCCGAAGGTGCCGCCAATCAGCAATCCCCAGGGCTCTGTTCCTGCGAACTTGTCGATCCAGAAGCCGATAAAGCCTCCGACAAAGACATTGGCGACGAATTCGGCACCGTAACGCAGGGCATAGCCCCCTGCCGAGAGACTGACACCGTCTGCCTGCTCATCGCGCCGCTTTCTCGCCTCACGCTCATCGCGGGCCGCCTTTGCCTTGGCGATGCGTTCGCCGAGGTCGTTCGGTCCCTCGCTGGACATGATTTCAGATGCTCCGCAGCCGCGAATCCTTGCCGACGGGGCTTCCCCCCGGATTTCGGCGCAAACTATGTAGGCAGGCTGTCCAAGTCAACCGGAGATGCAGAAAGCTATCCCCCTGTTTTTTCTTGGATTATTTTCGTAATGTGTGCGCTACTCCGCCGCAACAAGCTCTTCGGCGGCCTGCAGGTCCACAGAAACCAGCTTTGAAACGCCCTGTTCGCGCATCGTAACCCCGAAAAGCCGGTCCATCCGGCTCATCGTGACCGGGTTGTGCGTGATGATCACGAAACGCGTGTCGGTGCGCTGGCGCATCTCGTTCAGCATATTGCAGAAACGGTCGACGTTTGCGTCATCCAGCGGGGCATCTACCTCGTCCAGCACGCAAATCGGAGCCGGGCGGGACAGGAAGACGGCGAAGATCAGCGCCGCCGCCGTCAGGGCCTGCTCGCCGCCGGACATCAGGTTCAGCGTGCCCAGTTTCTTGCCAGGTGGCTGGGCGAAGATTTCGAGGCCGGCCTGCAGCGGATCGTCGGCATCGACGAGGCGCAGTTCGGCCTGGCCGCCGCGGAACAGCGCCGTGAACAGGGCCTTGAAATGCTCATTTACCTGCTCGAACGCTTTCACGAGGCGCTCGCGGCCTTCCTCGTTCAGGGCTTCGACGCCCTGGCGCAGCTTGGCGATCGCCTTGGTCAGGTCTTCCTTCTCGATCACCTGCGCGCCGAGGCGCTCTTCCATCTCGGCGGCTTCTTCCTCGGCTTCCATGTTCACGCCGCCGAGCTGGTCGCGGGTACGGCGCAGGTCTTCCGCCCGGCGTTCGATGTCGCGGGGAGCAAACTCGCCCATTTCCTCTTCATCGAGGCCGGCTTCGGCAATGGCGAGCAGGCCTTCCGGTGTGCGCTGGAAATTATTGCGGGCGATCTCGACCGATTCTTCAAGGCGGCTTTCGGCCGTTTCGAGTTTCACTTTCCAGCCGGCGAGGGATTCGCGTGCCTCGGAGGCGGCAGCAGAGGCCCGGCGGGCAGCGAACTCGGCTTCGCGGATCGCAGCTTCCTTTTCGGCAAGCTGGTCGGCGGCCTTCTGGCGCTCGGCCTCCAGGGACGCGACCTCAGCAGATCGCATGTCGATTTCCGCGGCGAGCTGTTCCGGGCGGGTCTTAGCGGCCAGCGCTTCGGCCGCCGCGGCGGAGCGGCGCTCCAGCAGGCGGCCAACCCGTTCGGACGCCGCAGTGATGCGGCTCGTCCAGGTCTGCACGTCACGCTCAAGACCTTGCCGGCGTGCGGCGGCTTGTTCCCGGCCGCGTGTGATGTCGGTCAGGCGGCCCCGCGCTTCAATCTCGGCAGAGCGGGCTTCGGCGACTGCGGCGCGGGCCTCGGCGAGACGCGCTTCGAGCTGGCTTTCCTGCTCGCGGCTGTCGGACGGTGCGATCAGGGCGAGGTTCTCATTGACGATGGACAGTTCGGACTCCGCCCGCGAGAGCGCTTCGTCGGCCGTGTCGCGTTTCATTGCGGCGCGTTCGCAGGCCTGCGCTGCTTCCGTCACTGTGCTGCGCGCCATGTTCAGCGCGCGCTGGGCCGGGGCGACTTCGTAGCGGTAATTGCGCAAGGCTTCTTCTGCGGCGATCCGGGCGTCACGTGCGGCGGTGAAATCTGCGTCACGCGCCGCGAGCGTTTCCTGTAGCGGGCCAAGTTCGGCAAGGGCGGCTTCAAGGCGGGCCTGCTGTTCCAGGCGGGCAGCGGCGCTGACAGGCGCGTCTGGTGTGCGGGCAAACCCGTCCCAGCGCCAGAGATGGCCTTCCTTCGAAACCAGACGCTGGCCTGGCTTTAGCTGTCCGGCGAGGCGCGCGCCATCTGCGACATCGACCAGTCCACATTGTGACAGGCGCGCGGCGAGTTCTCCCGGCGCATCCGTGTACTGAGAGAGCGGCGTCGCTCCTTCCGGCAGCGCCTGGCCAACGGCGTCGGCGCCGCCCCAATACATAGCGGCGGCCTTGTCAGTCGGGGCTTCGATGTCGTCACCGAGGGCGGCTGCGATGGCTTTCTCATAGCCGTCTCTCGTGCGGATGCGCTCGACGACCGGCGGGGCGCTCGACCCTTCGGCCTTGCGCAGCAGTTTGCGCAGGCCGCCGATTTCGGCTTCCAATTCGCGGACAGCGCTCGCGGCTTCATCGCGCTGCGGCTGGGCAGCCGTCTCGGCATCACGCGTGGCGGCAAGGCGTTGTTCAGCTTCTTCAACGGCATGTTCTGCAGCCTGAAGCGCTGTTTCAGCTTCTTCTTCGGCAGCCTTCGCAGCCTTCAGCTTGCTGACGAGTGTAACGGCATCTTCGAGAGCGGCCATGTCGGCATGCAGGCGTTCAACTTCAGCGGTCAGCTGTGTCTTGCGCCGGGTCTGGGCCGCAGCCTGGTCCTCAGAGGCCTGACGACGGGCACGCGCTTCGGACAGGCGGGCCTGTGAGTCGTCTGCAGCCTGTTCAGCTTTGATCAGCTCAGCACGCGCGGCTTCGAGCGCGGCGCGAGTCTGCGCTTCGGTCTCGGCATTGGCGGTTTCGTCTTCCACCGGCAGGGCGGAGAGTTCGAACTTGGCGTTGGCGAGTGCGTCTTCCGCTTCGGTCTTGGCGGCCTGCTCGCGCTCGATGTCCTCCATCAGGCGGGTCGCTTCGGCTTCCAGCCGGGCATGGGCGTCGGAGGCGACCTTGCGTTCGGTTTCGAGCTTGGCGAGCGCAATCCGTGCCTGGCCGAGTTTCGCCGCGACGAGGCTTTCGGCTTCGCGCAGCGGGGCAAGGCCTTCGCCGGCTTCGACGCGTGCAGCTTCGCAAGCGGCATCCTGCCGGGACGTATCCTCGACCTGACGCTTCGTTTCTTCCAGCTTCTCGCGCGCCGTCTCGCAGGCAAGCTTCGCCTCGTGCCAGCGCAGATGGGCGATCAGCGCGTCGAGGGCGTAGATCTCTTCGGACAGCTTCTTGTAGCGGCGCGCTTTCGCAGCCTGCCGCTTCAGGCTGGCCAGCTGTCGCTCCACCTCGGCAGACACCTCAGAGAGACGTTCGAGATTTGCTTCGGCGGCGTTGAGTTTCAGCTCCGCTTCGTGGCGGCGTGTATTGAGGCCCGCGATGCCTGCGGCTTCTTCGAGGATACGGCGGCGGTTCTGCGGCTTCGATCCGATCAGTTCGGAAATCTGCCCCTGACGCACCAGCGCCGGGGAGTTTGCCCCGGTCGAGGCATCCGCGAACAGGAGCGTGATGTCCTTGCCGCGCACCGTGCGGCCATTCAGCTTGTAGGACGTGCCCGCGCCGCGGCGGATGCGGCGGACAATCTCCAGCGTGTCTGAGCCATTGAATTCGGGCGGCGCCGTGCGTTTGGAATTGTCGAGGATCAGCGTGACTTCGGCGGTCTCGCGCGCCGGACGTCCGGCAGAGCCGGAGAAGATCAGGTCATCCATCTCCCCGCCGCGCATCGCCTTGGCTGAGCTTGCACCCATGGCCCAGCGCAGCGCTTCGAGGAGGTTTGACTTGCCGCAGCCATTCGGCCCGACGATCCCGGTCAGACCGGGTTCGACGGGAAAATCCTGCGGGTCGACAAACGACTTGAAGCCGGCAATGCGAAGTTCAGTGATCTGCATTCCGGCTCCCTTGTCTTATGGTTGGTCTGTGGTTTCCGGCACGCCGGCATCTTCACCAGCTGTAGTCGGCTGCGGCGCAGCGTCTTCGGCCGGGGCGGCAGCTTCGGTTTCCGTCGCAGGCACTTCTTCGCCCAGCAGGCCGTCGATGAATTTCGAGAAATTCTCGACCGAGCCGGTCTCGCCGCCGAACAGGTGCTTCTCACCATTGATGATGAAAGTCGGGGTCGAGTCGACGCCCCACTTCTCGGTGGCGACCTGGTACTTGTCGGCCAGCGCTGTGCGATAGTCGCGGTTTTCCATGCAGGCGTCGAACTGGGCGGTCGTCTCAATGCCGTGGCGCTTGCCGATCGTCTGCAGCGTGGCTTTCAGCGTGCCGTTCTGGGCAGCGGTGACGACGCCGACCTGGTTGCGGAACAAGTCATCCATGACGTCGAAGAACTTGTCGTCTCCGGCACACATGGCCAGCACATAGGCCGGCACATCCGGCTCGTGGATCGGGTATTCGCGGAAGACGAACTTCACCTTGCCGGTGACGACATATTTTTCCGTCAGAGCCGGCAGGATGTCGTCGTGGAAATACTTACAGGCCGGGCAGGTCGGCGAGGCGTATTCGATGATCGTGATCGGGGCGTTCTCGGGGCCCTTCACATGGTCGCCCTTCGTGATGGCGGGTACGCCAGCTGTGGAGCCGCCGTCGCCACCGCCACATGCAGCAAGCATCAGGGCCGAAACTGCGGCCAGGGCGGAGCGTCTCGAGAGAAGATTCATGATCATGGCTTTCGCGTTAAGAATTGAGTCGATTGGGTTGCCAACTGGTTAACGGAAGCGGGGGCTGCTGTTAACTTTTGGCGCGCATTCAGTTGGTTGCAGAAGCGGCTTTGGCCAGTTCCGCGTCAAGAAAAGCGGTGAATCCTTCGGGCGTCATCATGACGGTTGTGGCGGCATGGGCCATTCCGTCGACAATGAAAGTCGGCGAGGCGTGGACGTCGTAATGTTCCGAGGATTTGTCGACTTCCAGCATGTCGAAGCGGATATCCATATCCTGATAGCAGGCGTCGAATTTCTCGCGGTCAGTGATGCCGTAAGGTGTGCCGACGATCAAAAGCGTGCCGGGCAGGGTTCCGACCTGTGCGGCGACGAAGATCTCATCCTGCCGGGCGAAGATGTCTTTGATGTAGGAAACGCCGTCCTCCTTTGGCAGGCACCGGGCCTGCGTCAGGATCGTCTTGTCGACCGAATTACGCACCCATTCGCGCATGACGAAACGGACCTTGCCCGTGGCAATGTAGTTCTCCTCGACGACCGGCAGGACCTCTTCCGCAAATTCCTTGCAGTGGCTGCAGGTGGGCGAGAAGTATTCGATCACCGTGACGGGCGCATCGGCGTCGCCTTCCACCCAGCCAAGCTCGTCTGCGGCGCTCCACTCTTTCCAGTCGTCCTGGGCAAGGGCCGGAGCCGCAAGAGCAATGCAGGCGAGTGCAGCGGTGGCGAGGCGTCGGGGCAGTCCGGTCATGATGGGTCCCGTGTGTTTTTGGGGTTTTCAGCGGTTAGCATGGCCGCCCCGAGCGCAACAATTGCCTCTCGCAGCCGCTTGTCCTGAATGCCGGCCGTGCTCGCTTCGAGTTCGGCGCGTTCCTTCGGGGTGAGCGGGCGGATCACCCGGCGCGGTTTCTGGGGAGCATCGGTGGTGCTCAGCGCGCCCTGCACCAGTTTGATCGAGATCACATCGCCGCCGGCCGCAACCGAGACGCGCTGGCGGATTGTCTCTGATTGGTGCTGAACCATCGGAGCCGCCTGAGGCAGAACGCGCAGGGTCAGCACCCGGCCGTCCTTGCCGCCGCTCAGGCGTTCGGGCCGGCAGAACTTGTAGAGTTGCTCCCCGGCGATCTCGCGCCACCGGCTCTTCAGGACCTGGATCGGCGGCAGTTTCTTCGCACCGGACTTGCGGGTCAGCCGCTCAGCCGCCACACCGATCTTCGGCATGCCCGGATGGACGGCCCGGCCGCGCATGTAGCGCAGACGGACCCGTGCGCGGGCCTCCTCAATGGGATCGATGCTTGATCTGGTCACCATTGATCTGAGATTGCACGGGAATGAAGACAACGGGAAGGCAGGCTGTGCCGAAACACGGGGATTTGAACAGACTGCCTGCAGACTTGCTCGTCTGGTTCGACAAGCATGGGCGGGATCTGCCGTGGCGCACGGCGCTGGGCGAGCGGCGGGACCCTTACCGCGTCTGGCTGGCCGAGATCATGCTGCAGCAGACAACCATTCCTCACGGCACGCCGTATTTCCATGCCTTTACAAAGCGCTGGCCGACGGTCGAGGCGTTGGCCGAGGCGAAGGATGAAGATGTCATGGCGGCCTGGGCCGGGCTCGGCTACTACGCCCGGGCGCGGAACCTGCTGAAATGTGCGCGGGAGATTGCGGCGCGCGGCAGCTGGCCGGAAACGGCGGAGGCGCTGAAGAGGCTGCCGGGCATTGGGCCTTATACGGCGGGCGCCATCGCCGCGATCGCGTTCAACCAGGCGGCCGCGGCGGTGGACGGCAATGTAGATCGCGTCTTCGCGCGCCTTCTGGCTCTAAAAGGTGACTGGCCCGAGGAGAAGAAGCGCCTCCATAAGCAAGTGGAACGTCTCGTACCGGACGACCGTCCGGGGGACTTTGCCGAAGCGCTGATGGACCTCGGCGCCACGGTATGCACGCCGACCAAGCCAAACTGCCTGATCTGCCCGCTTGCCGCTTATTGCGCTGCCAAGGCGGAAGGCGACCCGGAGCGCTATCCCATCAAACCGCCGAAAAAGGTGAAGCCCATCCGGCGCGGCGCGGCCTTCGTGGCGGTTCACAAGGGCGAAGTTCTGCTGCAGCGGCGACCGGACAAGGGACTGCTCGGTGGCATGCTGGGCCTGCCCACCAGCGACTGGTCGGAGGGCGAGCGCTCAGATCTCGCCCCCCCCTTCGCGGCAGGCTGGGAGGAGATTGGCGAAGTCCGCCACGTCTTCACGCATTTCGATCTGCGCCTCACCGTGCAGCGGGCAAACCTGCCGCGCCGCCCGAAGGCAGACGGCGTCTGGGTGCCATTGGCCGGGGTGGAAGGCCTGCCCAGCGTTTTCGCCAAGGCATTCCGGCTGGCGACGTCGGGCTGACCGCAAGAATCGGGTCGCTGGCGGCGGTCCGAGCAAGGAAAACCCGGCAGGCATACCGGGAGATTCCTCAATGATCACACAATTGCTTGCGCTGCTCCTGTTCCTGTTTCCACTGGCCTAAAGTCCCGGGCCGGGAAACATGTTCTTTGCGGCCAATGGCGCGCGCTTCGGCCTGGCGGCGACCCTGCCGGCGAGCGCCGGTTATCATCTCGCCACGTGGCTTGTGACCGCGGCGATCGGTCTGGGCTTTGCCGCAGCGCTCGAACGTTCTTCACAGGTGTTCCTGGTCATCAAATGGGCCGGGTCAGCCTACGTGCTGTATCTCGCCTGGAAACTTTTCCGGGCCGGCGCCATTGAAAGCGTGAGAGAGGCCCGGCCTGCCGGGTTCATGGATGGCGTCATCCTGTTGGCGCTCAACCCGAAAGCCTATGTCATCATCGCGCTGATGTTCACGCAATTCCTGACTGACGGGACGGAGGATCGATTTGCGGTCATCTGGATGATCACCACTGTTTTCACGCTCAACAATCTGGTCGCCTTCACCGTGTGGACGGCAGTTGGCAATGGGATCGCCAGACAATTTCAGGACGAGTCCCATGCGCACAGGATGAACATGGCGCTGGGCGCTATCCTGGCGGCCGTGGCGGTCTGGATGCTGGTCGTATGAATTGCCGGGCCTAGTTCAGGCCCATTTCTTCCCGGTAACGGCGGCGCAGGAGATCGATCGGCGCGAGATCACGCTTGTCGGTCTCATAGTGCCAATAGGTCCAGCCATTACAGGCCGGGGCCTGCTGGACGTGCGCGCCGAGGCGGTGGATCGAGCCTGAGACGTTGCCCGTTGTCAGCGATCCGTCGACCCGGATGCGGGCCTGGTAGCGGCGCTGCGGGCTGAACAGGCGGTCGCCCGGTTTCAGCCAGCCGCTTTCCAGCAGCGCGCCGAACGGCACGCGCGGCAGCGACTTCTTGCTCTTTTCGGTTTCGAGGTCTTCGCCATTGATCGGCTCGATGGCTTTCAGGCGGGCACGGGACAGGCGCACATAAGTCTCGTCGCGCTCGATGCCGATATAGTTGCGGCCAAGGCGCTTGGCGGCGGCGGCGGTCGTGCCCGTGCCCGAGAACGGGTCGAGGACCACGTCGCCCGGATTGGTCGTTGCCAGCAGGACGCGGTGCAGCAGGCCCTCCGGCTTCTGCGTCGGGTGAGCCTTCTTGCCGGCCTCGTCCTTCAGGCGTTCACCGCCGGTGCAGAGCGGGATCATCCAGTCGGAGCGCATCTGCTTGTCTTCGTTGAAGACTTTCAGCGCGTCGTAATTGAAGGTGCATTTCGACTGTTCGGACTTGCCGGCCCAGATCAGCGTTTCATGCGCGTTCTGGAAGCGGGTGCCCTTGAAGTTCGGCATCGGGTTCGACTTCAGCCAGATCACGTCGTTCTGGATCCAGAAGCCCTGGTCCTGCAGGATCGCGCCGACGCGGAAGATGTTGTGATAGGAGCCGATCACCCAGATGGCGCCATCGTCCTTCAGCACGCGGCGGCACTCTTCCAGCCACTGGTGGCAGAACAGGTCATAGGCGTCGAAACTGTCAAACTTGTCCCAATCATCGTCCACGCCATCGACGGTCGACTGGTCCGGACGGGTCAGGCCGCCACCGAGCTGGAGATTGTAGGGCGGGTCCGCAAAGACGAGGTCCACCGACCGGTCGGGCAGGCGGGAAAGGATATCGATGCAGTCGCCCTGCATGATGACGTTCTTTTGCAGTTCCATAGTACAGCCCCGAATACGCAACGCGTGAAAGACAGAAGCCCGAATCAGTGCGTTGCACCGGTTAGTGATTCCCTAACCGCGCCGCTTCGTTCCGGCCTCGAATCGTTCCGGAGTCGAAACTAGTTGCTGATTCGTGTTGTGGATAGGGCTGTGATTCGATCTGTGGAAATCCCTGTGATTTTCTGTGCAATTCAGGCGGTGATCGCCGGGATTGGAAGTCGGGGCAAAATCGGATTAGGAAGCGGCCCATGATATTCGACCTCGACCTGATCCTCACCATAGTGAATCCCATCGGTGCTTTCGTGTTTGCTCTCTCCGGCGGCATTGTTGCCGTGCGCAACAAGATGGACATTTTCGGTGCTGTCGTTCTGGCGATCATTACGGCGGTTGGTGGCGGCACGATCCGCGACATCATCCTGAACCAGCCGGTCTTCTGGTTGAGTGATCCGCTGACCATCTGGTGTGCCATTGCGGGCGGCGTGATCGCATTTTTCCTTCACAGCCTGGTCGATACATTCAAGCCGATCCGCTGGGCCGATGCGGTCGGCCTTGCCATTTTCGCCATCGCTGGCGCGGCAAAGACAGCCAGCCTCGGGCACGACCCTCTGTTCGTGGTGATCATGGGAGTCCTGACCGGCACAGGCGGCGGCGTGCTGCGCGATGTTGTCGCCAACCGCGACCCGCTGCTGCTGAAGGAAGACATCTACGCGACCGCGGCGCTGGTCGGTGCAGGGCTTTATGCTTTGCTGCATTTTGCGGGTGTTCCGGAAGGCTGGGCGTTCGCCTCCGGCATGCTGGTGGCGTTCATCCTGCGCGGGGCAGCGCTGATCTTCGGATGGCACCTGCCCAAGGGCCAGCCGTAAGAACCGCTGCAGGTCCGGCGTACAACCTTTCGGTAAGGTGCGTTTGCCGGGCGCCCGTGATACCTTATGTGGCATGAAAAGGGATGATCCGCCCGTCGGGCACGCCGAAAAGGTGCGCTCTGTGGCCCTGTCGCGAAGCGCGGCGGCGCAATCGAGCCTTGCGGCCTCCTGGGCGCGCTCGATGAAGACCTACGGCCTGGAGCCCGATGCTCCCGGCAATTCGGACGCGCGCCTTGAACAATCCGAGCTGCACGTTCGCCGCGACGGCCTCGGCCGGATCCTCGCGACGTCCGCGCCGGTGATGGACCGCCTCTATGCCAGCCTCGGCCTGGCGGGCTGCAGCGTGTTCCTTTCCGACACTGAAGGCGTGGTGATCGACCACCGCATGGCCGACAGCGACGGAGCGCTGTTCCGGGCGGCAGGCCTTTGCGAAGGCGGCGTCTGGTCCGAAGCCGTGCAGGGCACGAACGGCATCGGCACCTGTATCGCTGAGCAGCGCGCTGTCACAATCTATCGCGACCAGCATTTCCATGACCGCAATACGGTGATGAGCTGCATGGGCGCGCCCATCTTCGACGAGCATGGCGCCATCGCCGCTGTGCTCGATGTTTCCTCTTGCCGGGACGATCTCACCCAGCCTTTCGCGACGCTGATCGCGCAGACCGTGACCGACGCAGCCCGCCAGATCGAAGCTGATCATTTCCAGAGCGCATTTTCCAGCCGCCGTATCCTGCGTGGATCCGGCGACGGACAAAAGGGCGCCGTGCTGCTGGCGGTGGACGGAGACGATCTCGTCGTCGGAGCTACGCGTGCGGCCCGAGCGATCTATGGCCTTGGGCATAACAACAGGATCGATCCGCGCCCGGCCGGGGATCTATTCGGGGATTCGGAACAACGCGGCGTGGGGCTCGAAAGTGCCGAGCGGCGCGAACTGCGCCGGGCCATTGCCCGGGCCAATGGCAATATGGCTGCCGCCGCCCGCGCCCTCAGTATCAGCCGGGCGACGCTGTACCGCCGGATGGAGCAGCTGGGCCTCTCGCGCGACTGATTTGCCGGCAAATGTGTCTCATTCCTGAGACACATTCCGCATTTCACCGGATTGACGCGGGCTGACAGCGGCCTGCAGCAGGCAGAACATTCCTCCCAGTCTTCGCACCCGACGAAGAGCGCCAATGATCTGGAGGAAATGATATGGCCGACACACAGATTCTCGACACGTCCGAAATGAAGGCCCCGTTCCGTGAACGGTATGACAATTTCATCGGTGGCAAGTTCGTCGCCCCGAACGGCGGTCGCTATTTCGACAATACGTCTCCGGTAAACGGCAAGGTGATCTGCCAGATCGCCCGGTCCGACGCCAGCGATGTCGATATGGCGCTGGACGCCGCACACGCCGCGAAGGACGGCTGGGGCCGCACTGCGGTGGCTGAGCGCGCCGGCATGCTGAACAAGATCGCCGATGTGCTGGAGGAAAACCTCGAACTCATCGCCACCTGCGAAACCTGGGACAATGGCAAGCCGATCCGCGAAACCATGGCCGCGGACGTGCCGCTGGCGATCGATCACTTTCGCTATTTCGCAGGCTGCATCCGCGCGCAGGAAGGCAGCATTTCCGAGATCGACCACGACACGGTCGCATACCATTTCCATGAACCGCTCGGCGTGGTCGGACAGATCATTCCGTGGAACTTCCCGCTTCTCATGGCGGCATGGAAACTCGCCCCGGCACTGGCGGCCGGGAACTGCGTGGTGCTGAAGCCGGCCGAGCAGACCCCGGCCACGATCATGGTGTTCGCAGAGCTTATCGCCGACATCCTCCCTCCTGGCGTGCTGAACATCGTGAACGGCTTCGGCCTGGAGGCGGGCAAGCCGCTCGCCTCCAGCAACCGCATCGCCAAGATCGCCTTCACCGGCGAGACCACGACGGGCCGTCTGATCATGCAGTATGCGTCCGAAAACCTGATCCCGGTCACGCTGGAACTGGGCGGCAAGTCGCCGAACATCTTCTTCGAAGATGTGATGCGTGCGGACGATGACTATCTCGACAAGGCGATCGAAGGCTTCGTCATGTTCGCGCTGAACCAGGGCGAGGTCTGCACCTGTCCGTCGCGTGCGCTGATACACGAAAACATCTATGACCGCTTCATGGAACGTGCCCTGAAACGCGTCGGCGAGATCAAGCAGGGCAACCCGCTGGACCCGGCCACGATGATCGGTGCGCAGGCGAGCTCGGAGCAGAAAGAGAAGATCCTCTCATACTTCGACATCGGCCGGCAGGAAGGCGCCGAAGTGCTGATCGGTGGCGAGGCGGCCAATCTCGGCGGCGACCTTGCCGGTGGCTATTACATCAAGCCGACGGTCCTGAAGGGGCACAACAAGATGCGGGTGTTCCAGGAGGAAATCTTCGGGCCGGTGGTTTCCGTTACAACGTTCAAGGATGAAGCCGACGCGCTCGCCATCGCCAATGACACGCTTTATGGCCTCGGCGCCGGAGTGTGGAGCCGCGAAGCAAACACCTGCTACCGCTTCGGCCGTGGCATTCAGGCGGGCCGCGTCTGGACCAATTGCTATCACGCCTATCCGGCCCACGCGGCCTTCGGCGGGTACAAGCAGTCCGGTATCGGCCGCGAGAACCATTCGAAGATGCTGGACCACTACCAGCAGACCAAGAACATGCTGGTCTCCTACTCCCCGAAGAAGCTTGGCTTCTTCTGATCCTGCCGTGGTGTGACGGCAGGAGGACGGTCCCGGTGGCAGCGTAGGCCGGGGCCGTCCGTATCTTTCCGGAGGTGATCCGATGACAAATGTAACCAATATGCCAGCGCGCGTGACCGCCACGGATGCGGCGCGGCACCTGATCGCCGAGATCCGGCAGGATTATCCAGAGATCCTGTTCCACCAGTCCGGCGGATGCTGCGATGGGTCGAGTCCGATGTGCTATCCGGCGGATGACTTCAAGGTTGGCGAGCGGGACGTGAAGCTGGGCGAGATCGACGGCGTGCCGGTCTACATTTCGGCCAGCCAGTTCGAGGCGTGGAATCACACCCAGCTGATCCTGGATGTCGTGCCGGGGCGTGGCGGCATGTTCTCGCTCGATAATGGACGCGAGCAACGCTTCCTGACTCGCAGCCGCGTCTTCAATGCGGGTGAGCTGGCGGCTCTGGGCGACGCGCCCGGCTGAGGCCTAGAGGTCCAGCGCCATCTGGCCGCCCGGCTGGACGGGCGGGGCGAACAGGTCTGTCCGCAGCGATGGCCGGGGATTGCTGAGACCGAGCCGTTTTGTTGCCCGGGCGAAGCGTTTCGCGATCAGGTCCGCGACTGGGCCGCGCCCGCGCATGCGCTCGTTCCAGCGGGCGTCGTAATCCTTGCCGCCACGCATGTCGCGCATCGTGTTGATGACTTTCGCCGCGCGGTCCGGCACATGCTGGACCAGCCATTCATGGAACAGATCCTTGATTTCGTGCGGCAGGCGCAGCAGCACATAGCCGGCCCCGCCCGCACCATGGGCGGCAGCAGCTTCCAGCACGGCCTCGATCTCATGATCGTTCAGCGCCGGGATGATTGGCGCCGTCATCACGGTAACGGGGATACCGGCCTCGCTGAGCGCGCGCACGGTTTCGAGGCGCCGCTGCGGCGTCGCGGCGCGCGGCTCCATCTTGCGGCTGAGCGCACGGTCCAGCGTCGTGATCGAGACGCCCGCCCGCACCAGGCCTTTCCCGGCCATCGGGGCGAGCAGGTCGATGTCGCGCTGGATCAGGGCAGACTTTGTCAGCAGGCTGACGGGGTGATTGTGCGCCGCAAGCACTTCCAGAACCTGGCGTGTCATCTGGTAGGTCCGCTCGATCGGTTGGTAGGCATCGGTATTCATACCAAGCGCGATGGGACGGCAGAGATAGCCGGGGCGGGAGAGCTCCCATTCCAGCTGACGGATCGCATTGGTCTTGTAGAAAAGCCGGCTTTCGAAATCGAGGCCGGCGGAGAGCCCGTGAAACGCATGGCTCGGCCGGGCGAAGCAATAGATGCAGCCATGCTCGCAGCCGCGATAGGGGTTGATCGTGCGGTCGAAGGAAATGTCGGGCGAGCGGTTGAAGGTGATCACCGTCCGCGCCGTTTCCGGCATCACCAGCGTTTCGATCCGCGTAGCGTCCTGTTCGATCGTGTCCCAACCATCATCGAAGGCGAAGCGGGTTTCCCGCTCGAACCGGCCGGTCTGGTTGGAGACGGCGCCGCGCCCGCGCTGGGTGGCGCGTTCGGCAGCTGCCTGCGTGTCGATCAGGCTGACACGGCCTTTGGGGGAGAGTTTCTGTCCGGTCCGCATGAGCTGAGAAAGCCATGCGGCACAGAACAAATCAAGAACAAACTAGTGTCCCTCGAGTTTTTTCCTGTGGATCGCAGGCGGCCGCCACGTGTGCCGCCGGCGGCTCCAGGCCCGCCAGTCGCTCAGCTGGTCGATGTCCATCAGCATGGGCAACAGGCCGATATTCGCGTGGGAAGGCAGGTTGGACCAGACATCCTGCATTGCATGCGGCCCGGACCAGCGGACATTGCGGAATGGGGAGTGCGTGCGCGGGCCCTTGTTGATGCCGAACAGCCAGAAGCCGCCATCCTCTGCCGGGCCGAAGACGGCATCGTGCCGGGCGAGCAGGCGAACGGCCTGGCGCAGCAAGGCGGCGGAGACGTCCGGTGCGTCGGTTCCGATGAACAGGACCGGGCCGGGCGGGGCTTCATTGAACCCTTTCTCCAGCCGCTCGGTCAGCGTGCCATGGCCCTGGCTGCGCCGCGGCAGGTGAGCCGGCCAATCTGTCGTGGTGACGGTACGAAGCGCACTGTCCGGCGCGGCATAGATGATCGTATTGCAGCCGGACTGAGTGGCCGCCCGGAAGGTGCGCGCCTGCGTGAAGCCGGCAATGCGCCGGGCGGCCGCCGGGCCGATGCCTTTGGCCAGCCTTGTCTTGGACAGGCCGATGCGCGGCGGCTTGGCGAATACGAGAAGAGTTGGACGTCCCATGCCAATGCCTTACTTTCGTCTTGTGCCCGGCGAAAGATGCCCGGGACAAATCTAGGCCATAAAAGGAGGCCTTCTGATGCAACGCCTGAACATTGCCCTGGCCATCGGCGCCGCGGCCTTCCTGTCTGCCTGCTTCACGAGCGAAACGCCGTTCATCCCGGAAGGCGAAGCGGTTCGCCTCGACGAGGCGTCGGCGATCCTGGTCTGCAGTGACGAGGACGACTGCGCCCGCACCGTCCCGAACCGGGGGAACAAGGGTTACCTGATGATGCCCCCGCCGGAAGAAGATGAGGATGAGGAGCCGATGGGCATCCGGTTCGTCCCATTGATGGATACGGCAGTCGGCCCGGTCTGGCTGACCGAGATCAGGATGGTCGAGGATGACGAGACGGCCTACATCGTCGGTGTCACACGGCGGGCGCCGGAATTCGACGCCGATGGCCTCAAAGCGTTCGATGTCGAACTGCCTTGGTGCGGTGACGTCAGCCAGGAAGAGCGCGAGGCGTACGGTATCGAGAAACTCGATTCCTATACGTGTAGCCTGCCGACGGAGACTTCGATTTCGGATTACCTGCGTACCGCGCAAAAAGCCTATTTCGACGATCCGGTCTGGTGGGACGGCGACTAGGCCCAGCTGCCCCGTTCATGCGGAATACCATGAGCGATACAGATGTCGTGCAGGCGATCCGTCGCCTGCGGGTCGTTTGCGAAGAACTCGATCGACAGGGCCATCAGCAGCTGGCCCCAGGCTTCCTTCGGCACAATGGTCCAGAACTCATAGTCTGAATCGCCCCACATTTCCTCGACCAGCTTGCCCATGTCCTGTGTGTCGAAGGTGAATTTGTCACCCTCCAGCGTCGCGCGGACAGAACGGAAATTCTCGCCCTCCTGCCGGTAGAGTTCCACGGAATTCCGGTCGTCGCTCATGAGAAGCTCCTCGTCAGGTGTAGCGTTTCGCCAGGTCTTCCGGCTTGGCGCCGAGCAGGAAGCGGATGAGCAGGAACGCATTGCGCCAAGACCGCTTGCCCCAGCCGTCCCGCTCATATTTCGCGGCGGAGGTGCGCGCTTCGGCGTTCAGCTCGGTCAGGTGTGGCTTGCCGATGGCTCGGACGATCATCACGTCCTCCATCAGCGGTACGTCCAGATAGCCGCCGACTTCGTCATACAATGTCCGGCTGATGAGCAGGCCCTGATCGCCGTAAGGCAGCCCCAGCATCCGGGCACGCCGATTGGCGCGTTTTTCCAAAGTCCGGGCCGCGCGCGCATCGGACCGGTATCGCAATTCGAAGAAAGCGGCATGGTCCGGTTTGGTCATGATATGATCCAATGTGCGCTCGGCCCAGTCACGCGAAAGCGCGGTATCGGCATGCAGAAACAGCAGCCAGTCACCCCGCGCGGCAGCTGCTCCAGCGGCCAGCTGTGCCCCGCGGCCTCGCGCCCCGGTGACCAGATTGGCTCCCATCGCCCCGGCAATTCTCGCCGTCGCATCCTCCGACCCGCCATCGGCCACGATGACCTCCCGGATCAGCCCGGCCTCCAGCCCGGGCATCAGGCTCTCCAGACAAAGCGGCAGCTCCGCCTCGGCGTTCAGCGTTGGAATGATGATGGAAAGCGGAGCAGGCATCAGCCGCCCAGTTCCCCCAGGCGTTTTTCGACCAGCAGCAAATCCCGCCATGCGCGGGACTTTTCCTGCGGGCGGCGCAACAGGTAGGCCGGGTGCAGAAGCGGGATCAGCGGAACGGAAAAGCCGCCCGCTGTGGTGAACATATGCTCGGAGCCGCGCAGGCGCATGATGCCATCCTGCGTGTCCAGCAGCGCCTTGGCCGGAACACCGCCAGCCGCCACGATCAGCTTCGGCTTCGTCAGTTCTATCATCCGGTCCACAAAGGGCCGGCAGACATCCAGCTCTTCCTGGTCCGGGTTCCGGTTGCCGGGCGGGCGCCAGTAATTGACGTTGGTGATGAAGGCATTGGTCTCGCGGCTACGCTCTATGGCCGCCAGCATGCGGTCCAGCAGCTGCCCGGCCTTGCCCACGAAAGGCAGGCCACGCCGGTCCTCCTCCGCGCCCGGGCCTTCGCCGATGACCATCAGGCTCGCGCCGGGGGCGCCGTCGTAAACCACGGTGGAGTGCGCCGCAGCCTTCAGCGGGCTGCCTTCAAACGATTCGATGGCTGCCTTCAGGGCGTCCAGAGTGTCGCACCCTGCGGCCTGCGAGCGGGCCTCATCGACCCAGTTTGTCGGTTTGCGGCGGCGCGGGCGGACAGGCGCGGATTGCTGCGGTGCAGCAGAAACTACAGTGTCTGCGGCCTTCAGGAGCGCATCGACCCTCGCATGGTCCACCTCCACGCCCATCTCTTCCCACCAGTCGGTGAGGGCATCGATGGCAGTGATTGACGTAGGGGCGGGCATTCAGAAGCTCTGGACCTTCGCGGCAGACATTGTAAGTGCTTAAGTAATTGCAGATATGGGCGGCAACTCTAAGGCCGAAGCGAGGAGAAACCAATGGCGGATGACGCTATGGAACGGGAATCGATGGAGTTCGACCTGGTGATCGTGGGCGGCGGCCCGTCCGGTCTGTCAGCAGCCATCAGGTTCAAACAACTGGCCAATGAGGCAGGCGAAGACCTGTCCGTGGTCGTTCTGGAAAAAGGCGGCGAGATCGGTGCGCACATCCTGTCGGGTGTCGTGATGGATCCGGTCGGCCTCGACAAGCTGATCCCCGATTGGCGCACCCGCGACGACCGTCCGCTGAAAACGGAAGTGACGGCTGACAAATTCCTGTTCCTGGGTCCGGAAGGCGTGGCGGACATGTCCCTGCTGCCGATGCCGGGCTTCATGAAGAACCATGGCAACTTCACCGGTTCGCTGGCGAACGTGACCCGCTGGCTCGGCCAGGAAGCCGAGAATCTCGGCGTCGAAGTGTTCCCGGGCTTTGCCGCCTCTGAAGTTGTTTACGGCGAAGATGGCCGCGTGAAGGGCGTCGTCTCCGGCGTCATGGGCATCGCAGCCGATGGCAGCCACAAGGGCGACTACCAGCCGGGCATGGAACTGCTGGGCAAATATGTCCTGTTCGCCGAAGGTGCCCGCGGCTCGTTGACGAAAGAGCTGATCGCGAAGTTCAATCTCGATGAAGGCCGTGATCCGCAGAAATTCGGCATTGGCCTGAAAGAGCTCTGGTCCGTTCCGGAAGAAAAGTTCCAGGAAGGTTATGTCCAGCACACGATGGGCTGGCCGCTCGACAACTCCACCGGCGGCGGCAGCTTCCTCTATCACTTCCGCGACAATGGCGAGCCGTTCATCTCGGTCGGTTTCGTGGTTCACCTGAACTACGCTAATCCGTACATTTCGCCGTACCAGGAATTCCAGCGCTTCAAGCACCACCCGGCTGTGCTGCCGCATCTCGAAGGTGGCAAGCGCGTAGCCTATGGCGCGCGCGCGATCACTGAGGGTGGCTTCCAGTCCGTTCCGAAGCTGGCCTTCCCGGGCGGCGCGCTGATCGGTTGCGGCGCCGGCTTCGTCAACGTGCCGCGCATCAAGGGCAGCCACAACGCCATCCTGACCGGCATGATGGGCGCTGAAGCCGCCTTCGCTGCCATCAAGGACGGTCGTCAGGGCGACGTGCTGGAAAGCTATGAAGAGGCCTACACCCAGTCTTCGGTCTACAAGGAGCTGAAGGTTGTCCGGAACGTGAAGCCGCTCTGGTCGAAACTCGGCACCGCCATCGGCATCCCGATGGGCGGCATCGAAATGTGGATCTCCAGCCTGCTGGGCGGCTTCTCCTTCTTCGGTACGCTGAAGCACGGCAAGTCCGATGCAAAATCGCTGAAGCCGGCCAAGAACTTCAAGCCGATCGAGTATCCGAAGCCGGATGGCGTGATCAGCTTCGACAAGCTGACCAACGTCTCCTTCACCAACACCTATCATGAGGAAGACCAGCCGGTGCACTTGAAGGTCGCCGACATGGCCCTGCAGAAATCGTCTGAGCACGATGTCTTTGCAGGCCCGTCCGCCCGTTACTGCCCGGCCGGCGTGTATGAGTGGATCGAGGAAGGTGGCGAGCTGAAGTTCCAGATCAACTCGCAGAACTGCATCCACTGCAAGACCTGCGATATCAAGGATCCGAACCAGAACATAAACTGGACGGTTCCGGAGGGCGGCGGCGGCCCCGCATACCCGAACATGTGATTGGACCGTTACCTACGATCGTGTTGCAGCCCGTTCCTGACCAGGAGCGGGCTGTTCCGCTTTTGCACTCCGGATTGAGGATGGCAGGGGGCGATGATGGATGTGACCAGACGATTGCTGGCGGAGTTTCTGGGGTCGGCCTTGCTGGCAGGCGTGGTCATCGGTTCCGGTATTCTCGCCCTTGGGGTCAGCGCCGGGAATGATGGCGTCGCCCTGCTTGGCAACACGGCAGCGACGGCAGCGATCCTGTGGGTGCTTGTTGCCACGCTCGGCCCGGTTTCCGGCGCGCATTTCAATCCGGCCGTGACGCTGGCCTTTGCTGCCCGCCGGGAGATTTCTGCGTCGATGGCGCTGGTTTATGTTGTGGTTCAGGTGGGTGGCTGCGTCGCGGGCGGCCTGCTGGCACATGTCATGTTCGAGCTGCCGCTGATCCAGGTCGCGATGACCGACCGGTCCGGACCGGCCAAAATGTTGTCGGAAGGCGTGGCGACTTTCGCGCTTGTCTTCGCCATTTTCGGTGCGATCCGATACGCGCCAAAAGCGGTTCCGGCGGCGGTCGCGCTGGTGATCGCGGCCGGGTACTGGTGGACAGCGTCCACGAGTTTCGCCAATCCGGCGATCACGATCGCGCGATCCCTGTCAGACACGTTTGCCGGCGTCCGCCCAACTGACGTGCCGGGCTTCCTGATTGCGCAACTTGCCGGGGCGCTGCTGGCCACAAGTGCCTGCGCTGTCCTGTTCGTGCCGGGCACCGATGTCGCAAACCTGGCAGATTAAGCCCCTGTTTATGAACAAGGCAGCAAACCTGCCTTGTTCAACATGTGGCTGCCTTGCTCTTGCCGTACGGGGCTGCTTCACTTGATGTATCAGCTAGGCTGGAGACCGGAGAGCCCATGCGCCTCAAGAATTCTGTCGCGGCAAGTGCGCTTGTCCTGTCGCTTTCCCTGTCCGTATCGCTGGGGGCGTGCGCTGCCGCTCCAGCACCGGCATTGGTCGAGACCATGCCGGAAGATACCGCCATCGCCGAGACCTATGCCGTCCTGTCCGACGCTGCGCGCGCGACCTCGGTTCTGGACGAACGTGGCAAGCCGGTCGGGCCGGATGCCTATGCCGTTCCGTCCGATGCGGTGAAGGCCGGCGACATGGCCGCCTTCATCACGCTGACCCGCGAACTGGACATGGAAGACCGCGATGCCAGCCCGCTATTCGATGCCTTCATCGCGCTGGATGAGGCAGCGGCCGGCCGGATCGAAGAAGCCCGCCAGACACTGGCAGACGCGAGCGAACGGTCCGGTGAGACCGGCGAAACCAGTTTCTACATCTATCTCGATGCCTGGCTGCTCGCCATGGAAGGCAAGGCGGACGAGGCGATCAACCGTCACCGCGGCGCCGCCAGCGGCATGCCGGGCCTGACCGGAGACCTGTCGCTGGCCGCGATGCTGGATGCCCTTGGCCGGCCGGAACAGGCGCTTGCCGTCTATGAGTCGATGACGCCGTCGAAGATCGAGGCGCCCGAGCATGAGTTTGACCCCAAGGGGCTCCTCTATAGCCACATCCGCACGGTGGTTTCCCGCCATGCCCTGCTGCTGCAGCGGCTGGGCCGGATCGAAGAAGCAAAGGCCGTGTACCAGAAGCTGGCCGACGCCGAACCGGAGGAGGCGATCAGCTACGCCGCCGCGATGGACAGTCTGGAGACCGGCAAGAATCTGCGGAACCAGCCTCAGTCCGTGGCCGAGGCCTTCAGCCAGTCGCTGTCCGATGTCTCCCGCTCGCTTCAGGAACAACGTATCATTCGCCGCATCATGATGGGCGGCCGGGTTGACGGCTTCGATGACCAGCGGTCTGCCTTCGATCAGGTGGCGCTGTTGATTTCTCCGAAAAATGAAGACCTGCGCTCCGGCATCATCGACGAGATGTATGCCAGCGCCCTCTATGATGGCGTGGCTCATGTGGCCAACACAGCGCCAGAGGCGACCGCATCCCTTCAGATTGCGGCGGCGCAGGCGAAGCTCATGTCAGGGCAGGAGGATGCCGCCCGCGCAGCAATCGACCGGGCGCTCAGCCTCACGGATGACGATGACAAGCTCCCGACGCTCTATGGCGCGCTCCAGCTGCACTCGCGCATGAATGACGAGAAAGCGTCGCGGAAACTGATCGAGCAAGTGATCGCCATGTCGGACAATCCGGCGGAGAAGGCGGCAGCGCACGGTCTGGCGACGGACATCTTCAATCAGTTCGGCGACTCCCAGCAGGCTGTCGAACATGCCGAACAGGCCCGTGACCTCGACGATACGCACGATCGCCGCGTTGTGCTGGCCGATGCGCTTGGCCGGAACGGCCAGATCAAGGAGGCACTCGCTATCCTCCGGACCGAGCGCCTGTCCCGCCCGAACGATCCGTACATGCTGAACACGCTCGGCTATTTCCTGATCGAGCGGACGGACAAGCTGGAAGAAGGCTTCAAGGTGCTCAGCCGCGCCCGCGCCATGGCAGAGCGCGACCCCTATATCGCGGACTCGCTCGGTTGGGCCTACTTCAAGCTCGGCCATCTCAGCGAGGCCAAGCGCCTGATCGAACTCGCCCGCAAGGAGCTCGAGCCGCACCAGCATTGGGAGATCGAATCCCATCTCGGCGACATCTACTGGTACCTGGATAACAAGGAAGCGGCGGCAGAGGCCTGGCAGACGGCGCTGGACAATCGCCCGCCTGCCGCTGAGAAGGCCGCCTTGATAGACCGGCTGGAGAATGGGCTCAGTGAGCCGGAGCCGGAACGCAAGGCGCTTCCGGATGTGTCGCTGACAGACGGCGAAGTCGACCGGCAGGACATCTGACACCCGCCTCTTTAACGCGCCTGCGGCGCGCCTTACTATCGCCTGAAAAGGCTGCGATTCCGTCTGCAGACGGCAGGGAAAGTATTCATGACTGACGGCAGATACGAAAGCGTCGAAAATCGCTTCGGAATCAATGGGTTTTACCTGCCTGGACCACGCTGGATGTGGATCTGGATGCGGCGGCTGTTCGTGCTCGGCTTCGTTCTGGCCATTATCGGCATCATCGCGCTCTGGCTGTACTTCGCTGCGCTTGGCCGCACTGTGCCATCGATTGCCAAATTGAAACAATACGAGCCGCCGATCACCTCCCGGGTCCACGCTGGGGATGGGACACTGATTGCGGAATTTGCCGATCAGCACCGCGTTTTCGTGCCCTACGAGTCGATCCCCACCCACGTTGTCGAAGCGTTCGTGGCGGCCGAAGACAAGAACTATTTCCATCACAATGGCCTGGATTATGTCGGCATCCTTCGGGCCGGCATCAATTCGGTGAAGAACAAGATCACCGGCAAGGGCGGCCTGCAGGGCGGGTCGACGATCACCCAGCAGGTGGCCAAGAACATGCTGCTGACCCGGGACCAGAACCTGAAGCGCAAGGCAAAGGAAGCTATTGTCGCCCAGCGCATGGAAAAGGAATTCACCAAGGGACAGATCCTCGAACTGTACCTCAACGAAATCTATCTCGGCGGGCGGTCCTATGGTGTCGGTTCGGCGGCGCTGAACTATTTCAACAAATCCCTGCCAGAGCTGGACCTGTCCGAAGCGGCCGTGCTGGCATCGCTGGCCAAGGCGCCATCGGCAGTCAATCCGTATACAAACCCGAAACGCCTTCTGGCCCGCCGGAACTATGTGCTCGGACGTATGGTCGAAGATGGGTACATCACCCAGGAAGAAGCCGATGAGGCGAAGGCGAAGCCGCTCACCACAACGCGCCGCCTGAAGGGGCCGGAATATGTGGCCGCGACGTATTTCGTCCAGGAACTCCGCCGCGACCTGATCAAGTCCTATGGTGAGGAAACGCTGGAGCAGGGCGGCCTTTCGATCCGGTCCACGATCGATACGCATCTGCAGCTCGCCGCGCAGCAGGCGCTGCGCAATGGCCTGATCGCCTATGACCGCCGCCATGGCTGGCGCGGTCCGGTGACCACAATCGATCCCGGCGACGGCGCGCAGGAGGCGCTGAAGGAAGTGAAATTGCCGGGCGGCTATGGCACCTGGGAAGCGGCCATGGTGCAGAAGGTCTCCCGGTCTGGTGCAACACTTCTCCTCACCGATGGCGCGACCATCAAGCTGCCGACCGAAGAGGTTGAATGGGCCAACACGTACAAGCCACAGGGCGGCAAGGCCGGGCTTCAGGTCGGGCAGGTCGTGCTCGCAGAGCTGAAGCGGCAGGTCCTGAATGCCGACGAAACATTGGCGCCGCGATCCGAGGAAGCGGAGTACGATCCGGAAGGCAATGAGATCGACGAGGGCGAGATTGAGCCGATGCTGGTGCCGGTTGGCAATGCCACGCTGCGCCAGGTGCCGGAAGTCGATGGTGCACTGATCGCACTCGACCCGCACACCGGCCGGATCCTGGCCATGCAGGGCGGTTATTCCTTCTTCAAATCCAGCTACAATCGCGTCACCCAGTCCAAGCGCCAGCCGGGTTCGAGCTTCAAGGCGTTCGTCTACGCCGCCGCGCTCGAAAAAGGCTACACGCCGGCAACGCGGATGCTGGATGCGCCCTTTGTTTCCTTTGATGTGTCGACCGGCGATTACTGGCGCCCGTCCAACTATACTGAAGGCCGGTCCTACGGGATGGTCACGCTGCGTATCGCGCTTGAGAAATCGCTGAACCAGGTGACCGCGCGTGTGGCGCAGGATATCGGCATGGAAGCCGTCAGCGATCTGGCCGTCCGGATGGGCGTTTATGACGAGCTGCCGCCATATGCGGCCATGTCTCTCGGCGCGGGCGATGCTTATCTCATCGACATGGCGCGCGGTTATGCCGGGTTCGTCAATGGCGGCAAGAAGATCACGCCGACCCTGCTGGACCGGGTTCAGGACCGTCACGGCCGTACGCTGTTCCGTCATGACGAACGGGCTTGTGAAGGCTGCCAGTCTGAAGAGTGGGACGGCCAGGAGCCGCCGCAACTGGCCGAGGTCGGCGAGCAGGTGCTCGACCCGATTGTCGCTTACCAGATCACGCACATGCTGGAAGGTGTCGTCGAGCGCGGCACCGGCCGCCGGGCCCTTCGTGTCGGTAAGCCGCTGGCCGGCAAGACCGGGACCACCGATGATTATCGCGATGCCATCTTCATGGGCTTCTCGCCTGACCTTGTTGTCGGTGTGCGGGTTGGCTTCGATGACAACCGCACGCTTGGGGAAGGCGAGGCCGGCGGGTCTGTCGCTGCGCCGATCTTCACCGAGTTCATGGAGAAGGCGCTGGCTGACCAGGCCGCTATTCCGTTCCGCATTCCGCCCGGCGTGCGCCTGGTGAAGATCGATGCCCGCACCGGTGAGCTGCCAGGGCCGGACACAAGTGTCATCATTGATGAAGCCTTCCGTCCGGGTACGGAGCCGGGGCTTTCGGCCTTCAATGGCAGTGATGATTGCCTGTCGATTTCCGGTAGCTGCGGCACAGGCAGCAGCTCGGGCAGCGTGTCCGGTTTCGACCCTGAACGCGATGCCGGTGTCGTGCCGGAAGATGATCCGATGCAACCTCAGGAGCAGGTTGTCAGCGGGGATCTCGACGGCACTTACTGACCTTGACGCATTTTGACCCTGCGGGGCGGCTGCGCTATAGGCCCGCCTCGCAGATTTTATTCTTTCGAAAGGCCGAACACATGTCCGCAGAAATCAAGTCCCTGATTGACCAGATCCGCTCCTCGGCCGCTCTGCTACGGAGGCGTCTTTGACTGGGATACAGCCACAAAACGCCTCGATGAACTGACTGCCCTCTCCGAAAAGCCGGACTTCTGGGACGATCCGCAGGCCGCGCAGGCCATGATGCGAGAGCGCCAGAAACTGGCCGAAGGGATTGAAACCGTTCAGGCCCTCGAAAAAGAAGCCGAAGACGCCGGTGAGCTGCTGGAGCTCGCCGAAGGCGACGACGACATGGTTGCCGACCTTGAAGCTTCCCTGAAACGCGCCGCTGACCGGGCCGAGAAGGCGGAATTGGCCGCGCTTCTTTCCGGCGAGGCCGACGGCAATGATGCCTATATCCAGATCAATGCCGGTGAAGGCGGGACGGAGAGCCAGGACTGG
This sequence comes from Hyphomonas sp. GM-8P, assembly GCF_003263315.1. Taxonomy (NCBI): domain Bacteria; kingdom Pseudomonadati; phylum Pseudomonadota; class Alphaproteobacteria; order Hyphomonadales; family Hyphomonadaceae; genus Hyphomonas; species Hyphomonas sp. GM-8P. Next base: position 25,336 of record NZ_AWFE01000035.1, on the reverse strand, counting down.
GCCTCGATCCTGCGGCGCATGTATGTGCGCTGGGCCGAGAAGCACGGCATGAAGGTTGAGGAGATGGACGAGCGCGAAGGCGAAGAGGCGGGCATCAAATCCGCCACGCTGCAGATCAAGGGTGACAGCGCCTATGGCTGGCTGAAGTCGGAGCAGGGCGTTCACCGCCTCGTCCGCATTTCGCCGTTCGACAGCTCCGCGCGCCGGCACACCTCGTTTGCCTCGGTCACGGTCACGCCGGTGATTGACGACAATATCGAGATCGAGATCGACCCGTCCGATGTGCGCACCGACACTTATCGGGCCTCTGGCGCGGGCGGCCAGCACGTCAACCGGACCGACTCTGCCGTCCGCCTGACGCACGAGCCGACCGGCATCGTGGTCCAGTGCCAGAACGACCGGTCGCAGCACCGCAACCGTGACCAGGCGTGGCAGATGCTGCGCTCCCGCCTCTATGAGCTCGAACTGCAGAAACGCCGCGAAGTCGCCGATGCGAGCTATGCCGGCAAGACCGATATCGGCTTTGGCCACCAGATCCGCTCCTATGTCCTGCAGCCATATCAGATGGTGAAGGATCTCCGGACTGAGGTGGAAACCTCCGACACGCAAGGCGTGCTGGACGGCGACATCGACCGCTTTCTGTCCGCCTCACTCGCTGCTTCTGTGGCGAAGGATGAGGACGAGGCTTAGAGAGATCAGAAATCGATCCGGTGGATCGATTTCTCCGAGAAGGGATGGCTTGGCGTCCGGGCAGCACGCTTGCCCGGAAACGCCTAAGGCGCTTCGGCAAATTTCCTGGTTGAGGACAGGGTCAGCTCGTGTCGGGGGCCGGCCAGCGCTTCGATCAGCGGCGCGGCGAGTACGGGCCCGCGCGTTGGCACGATGATCGGCCCGTGCAGAAAGCCCGGCGTTTCGCCCGCCTGAGTGGGCACGAGAGAGAGAGAAGGTGTATTTCGACTTCGTCTCGCCTTCGGTATTCTTGAAATAGTCTTAGCCGGGGCGTGGTTTCTCCGGCGCGAGCTTCACCTGCAACGCCATCAGGAAGATCAGGCGGCGGAGCACAATACCGATCCGCTTCAGCTCAGCCAGACACCGCCGCTTCATCGTCTTCGAGATCGTGTCCGGCACATCGCGCAACCCGGCCCTGAAACCGGCCATCGCGATGGCGAGGCCGATCGTTTGCCAGGTAAGAGATAAGAAATCGGTGAGATCCGTCATGCCGGGAAGACTGGCACGGGTGCTGGTACCGGGGTTTGGGCGCTCTGTATACATCATATATGCCTTGAAAAAAGACGAAAATTTCGCTGACATGTCTGCGGATTGGGCTGGGCCTATGCCCGTTGATCACGTTCTTGTTATCGGTTCATCTGCGTTGCCAGGAAGCCCGTAGATTCATTACCGGTCAGGCAGGCCGGCCATCAAAAAAAGGGACCACGTTATGCGACTTGGAGTTATTGCCGCAGCATCAGTTATCGGTGCGCTTCTGGCAGCCCCGGGCCATGCACAGGGATTTTATGTGTCAGGTACGGTGGGTGCCGCCATGCAATCAGACAGTGACAATTCAGGCGCGACGAGCGTCGATTTCGTAACCGGCAATGGCGGCGCGCTGCCGGCTGGTACGCCGATCGCGTCCGGCACGCCGGTTGGCTGGAAAACCGAATTTGATAACGGCATGTCGTACTCGGCCGCCGCCGGGTACCAATATTCACCGGCATTCCGCGCAGAGGTTCAGCTCGCCATGTCAAAGGCCGATGTCGATACGCACAAGAGCGTGACACTCGGCGGCGGTTCCATCGATGCCCTCGACGCTGGCGCCCTCACAGGCTCCGCCGATACGCTGGGCGTGACAGTTGCCGATGTCGTGGCCGATGGGCGCGGTGACATCAAGACAACCGCCCTGTTCCTCAATGGCTATTACGATTTCGCCAATGAATCCGGCCTGACCCCTTATGTCGGCGCAGGCATCGGTTATGCGAAGACGGATGTGACCTTCAACCCGTCGGGCGTGGGCATCGTGGACGATGACGACAACGGATTTGCCTACCAGGTCATGGCAGGCGTAACCTACAGCTTCGATGCGCGCTGGGATGTATTCGGTCAGTACACTTACCGCTCAGTTGAGGACGGGAAATACAAGGTCGACCTGTTCCCGGCGAACCTCGAAGTCGAAAACAAATCGAACCTGATCGAAGTCGGCGTCCGCTACAGATTCTGATCAGCAGTTTACGAAATACCGCAGGCCTCCATCATCGGCAGGCCTGCGGCATCATTTTTGATATCAGAGCCGGTAGCTGATACGTTCCCCGGCGCGGCAGAAGGTATCGAGCTCCTGCAGGCAGAGCAGCTCCATATCACGTACGAGATCGAGCAAATTGGTTTCGTCCGCATGGCTCGCAATCTGTTCGATATCACGGACATATTGCTCAAAGCGCGTCTGTGACTGTTCCTCAATCGACGCATTGTCGAGAATGGATACTGTTGCGCCCGCAATGAACAGGGTGACGGCCAGGAAATCGAGCCAGCCGGATGTGGCGGATCCATCCAGTCCGGTGAACAATTTGGTCGACAGCGCAAAGAAGGCAAACGCTGCGGCGCTGAGATAGATCATGTCCTGAGAGGAGTAGAAGATGCGCCGTCGGTTCGCGAAATGGGTCAGCTCGCTCTGGGCGAACCGTTTCTGATACTGGATGCGCAACTCGCCGTAGGCTTCCTTGGTGATCCGGGCGAGGTCCGCATTTGCAGGCTTTTTCGGTGTTCGGGGCAGGGACACGGCTGCAGCGGGCTGGAAGGCACGAAACACCGAATCCCCGCCGTTCAGCTCGTTTTCGATACTGGCAACCTGCCGCGCGGCATACTGGTTCGACAGGATTTCGAGTTCGTTCGCGTCCTGCGCTATGTGACCAAGATGGTAGGCCTGGAATTTCGAACTTCTGAGCCGCTCGACGGCGTAGCGGTTGAGTAGCCACTTTTCCTTCTGGTGCGTCGTGATCAGGTAGATTTGCAGAACGATGCCGAGCCCGGCCAGCAGGGCAGCCAGGGCACTAGCCAACGGTTGTACCGGGTACGGAGGAATGATGATTGCGTCGGCTACCGTATAAATCGAGCTGAATGCGATCAGGACGATCGCCAGGCGTCCGAAACGATGGTAGCGCCGCTTGGCGCGGACGGCCGCTGCTTCATGCTTGTTGAACGCCTCGTCTATTGCCGGGATCTGGAACAGGGTCTGGACCGGAGCGAACACTTCGATCGTTGCGCTGGTGGGGAAGACATCGCGATTGGCTATCTGCATCATAAAATAAACTGTCCCGGAATATCACATGCACGCCCGGTGAGGCGTCGTCTGGCGAAATGTGGATGTCATTCGGCGGACAAGTCGCTGGTCACCACGCGGAAGCCAAAGACCTTATCGCGCACGTTGCGGTCAATCCGGGCCCGGTTTGCGGCCCGGTGGTCGTCCGGGTCGCGTCCCCATGCACCGCCCCGCAATACCCGACGTGCACAATCGCCGTCCCGTTGGGCCGAGCCATCTGTCGGTGCCGTCGTGTAGTTGTTGATGTAGCAGTCTTCGACCCATTCACGCGCATTTCCGAGCATGCCTTTCAGGCCGAACGGGTTTTCGGCCAGCGTGTCGACCGGGACAGGGGCCCGGGAAGGCGCGATGGCGGCATCGAAATAGTCGCCCCACCAATAGGCCGTCGTGGTTCCGCCGCGGGCGGCGTATTCCCATTCCGCTTCGGTCGGCAGCCGGTAGGCCCGGCCCGTCTTGCTGCTGAGCCAGCGGGCATAGGCATTGGTATCGGTCCAGGACACGCCGATGACGGGTTGCCGGCCCTTGCCATAGCCCCGGTCTGACGGCTCGAAGCCATTGCATCCGCCACCCTCGAGACAGGCATCCCACTCATCGAAGGTGATTTCGGTCTGCCCGATGGCGAAGGCGGGCAGCGCCACTTCGTGGAGCGGGTCTTCATTGCCGGTCCGTCCGGCTTCCGTGTCGGGTGAGCCCATCTGGAAGGTGCCGGCCGGAATGGGAATCATTGCGGGGCACGTGTCACAATCGGCAAAGGCTGCCAGCGGATCTTCGACCGGTTTTTCAACAGCGGGCGGCGGTTCCAGCTTCGGGCCCGACATCACCATAGCGGCCACGCCGCCTCCCAACGCCACGACAGCCAAGCCGATGCCGGCAGGGATAAGCCGGTTTGGCTTTGACGCAGGCGTCGGAGCAGGTTGGGGCGGTGAAACGGGCGGCTGTGCGTCCGGCGCGGGAGCTTGTCCCGCTGAGGGACTTGCAATCTTTGCCAATCCGGCGAGCCGGTTGCGGGCGAGGTCAACAAAATGACCATCGGGATACCGGTTGAGATAGGCCTCGTAGTCGGCGGGGTCATCGCTGTCCGCGATGGAGGTCCAGAACGTGTTCTCGATGGTTGCATCGCGCGGGGCGGCGGCTGTTTCGATTGCGGCCGGCGCGGCCTCTGCCTTTACCTCCTGGCGTTCCAGCGCCAAGCGAATGTCGGCAACGAAGCCCTTCCAGTGACTGTCTTCGCGGTCGCCATCCCAGCCGATGAGGTCAGCGCTCTGGGTCAGTTCGAACATGATCGGGCGTTCGGCATCCTGGATCATTGCGGGAATGACGGTCGAGGTACGTTCGCCCAATGTGGCTTCTGCCCGGACCCATTTTGATTTCACGGAAACTTCCGACCAGAGCACAATGACCACGCGGGCATCACGTAGCATGCCTTCTGTGACTTCGTCATAGGTCTGCCCAGCACGGAGGACCTTGTCCCACCAGACCGTAAAGCCTTCCTGCTCCAGCGCTTTTGCGATCTGTTGTGCCTTCGGCCTGTCCGCCCGGCTGTATGATAGGAAAATGTCTGCCACACTCATCCCCAGGGTGCTCTCTGACCGGCACCTCTCTTGCGGGAATGATTAAGCCGTATTTTTGGTAACCAAGCAATGCACTTGTAAATACGGGATTTTTCAATTGAAGGCGGAACAAGTTTTCTTGCGGCGGTGCTTGACGTGCAACATGACGACGACGGACGATGCAGCGGCAATGACGAGGAGCCTCTCATGCGTGCGATGGTGTTCGAGAAAGCCGGTGCGCCGCTCGTCCTGAAGGACGTGCCGGATCCCGTGCCGGGCGAAGGCGAGATCCGGATCAAGGTGACGGCTTGTGCTGTGTGCCGGACGGATTTGCATGTCGTCGATGGAGACCTGAAGAAGCCGAAACTGCCGCTGATTCCGGGACATGAAATCATCGGTGTCGTCGATGCGCTGGGGTCGGGCGCGGCGGGCTTTGCCGTGGGTGACCGGGTCGGCGTGGCGTGGCTCGGGCACACCTGCGGGCGTTGCGTCTATTGCCAGCGCGGGCAGGAAAATCTGTGCGAGGCGGCGGAGTTTACCGGCTACACCCGCGATGGCGGCTTTGCCGAGTATACATTGGCCGACGCGCATTACTGCTTTCCGATCCCGGCTGCCTATTCGGACGAGGCCGCCGCGCCATTGATGTGTGCGGGGCTGATCGGCTACCGCTCCTACCGCATGGCGGGAGAGGGCAGGCGGCTTGGCCTTTATGGCTTCGGCGCAGCAGCGCACATTATCGCGCAGGTGGCCGTACATCAGGGGCGGGAAGTCTTTGCCTTTACCAAGGCCGGCGACGAGAAAGGGCAGGATTTTGCCCGTTCGCTGGGCGCTGTCTGGGCCGGCAGCAGCGAGGAGACGCCGCCGGAGAGACTGGACGCGGCGATCATCTTCGCGCCGGTCGGGGCGCTGGTGCCCGCCGCGCTGAAAGCCGTGGACAAGGGCGGCGCGGTGATCTGCGCCGGTATCCATATGAGTGACATTCCCGCCTTTCCGTATGCGGACCTATGGGAGGAGCGGCGCATACAATCCGTCGCGAACCTCACAAGGCAGGACGGGGTGGAGTTCCTGAAGATCGCGCCGGACGCCATGGTGAAGACATCGACCCATGCCTATCCGCTGGAGCAGGCGAACCAAGCCCTGGACGATCTGCGCGCCGGGCGCTTTGAAGGTGCAGCCGTGTTACGGATGAACCTTTAAAGAAAAAGCCCGCCGGAGGGCATTCCGGCGGGCTGATCAAGGGTGCGTTGGGCTTTGTTTCAGAGCACGCCGAGCATGTCGGCGACGAGCGGGTGGCGGACGACGTCCTGGCCTTCGAGTTTCACGACCGCAGCGCCTTCCAGCTTCTCCAGCCGCTCGGCTGCGTTGGCGAGGCCAGAGAATTCCGGCAACAGGTCTGACTGGGCCGGGTCGCCGGTGATCACCATGGTGGAGTGCCAGCCAAGGCGGGTGAGCAGCATTTTCAGCTGCGTGTAGGTGCAGTTCTGCGCTTCGTCGATGACGATGAAGGCGTTGTTGAGCGTGCGTCCCCGCATGAAACCGATCGGCGCGATCTCGATCACACCTTCGGCCAGCATGTGTTTCAGCTGTCCGGGCGAGAGCCGGTCGGACAGGGCGTCGTAGAGCGGGCGCAGGTAAGGCGCGAGCTTGTCTTCCATGGCGCCGGGCAGGAAGCCGATCTGCTCGCCCGCCTCGACCGCAGGACGCGACAGGATGATGCGCGAGACCTTGCCCTTCTGCAGCGCCTCGACCGCCTTGCAGATGGCGAGATAGGTCTTGCCCGTGCCCGCCGGGCCGAGGGCGGCGACGAGGGCGTATTCGTCCATCGCCTCCATCAGACGGGCCTGATTCTCGGAGCGGGGTTTGACGTTCTTCTGATAGCGCTGGGCCCGGTCGCCCTCAGGGGCTGTCGCGGCGCGCTTGTATTTCTGATCAGCATCGTCGGGATGCCAGGACCGACCTCCATCAATAGCCTGCAGCCGCGGACCCCTCACACGGCCGGTTTCTTCAAACCAGGCAGAGGTGTTCACTTCCGAAGCGGTTTTCATGCGCTTGGCTGCGTTGCGTTTTCCCATGGGAGGTCTCCTTGCTGCAGGGACTAAAAAAGCCGCTGGCAGGAATGCACAGCGGCTGGCTGGAAACTTGGGGGGAAGGGGAGGCAACACGCCCGATGGGCGGCAGGACCTCAACCCGGTATCTTCCGGGCGGCGGGGTATGACACAGTCTCAGGATGACCGTACTCCACGTCCGAATCTGTTGATGAATAGACACTACCAGAGTTATCAGGTGGTAAACATTAAATCCGCAAGCGAAATGAAGGGATGAGGCATGGCAATTTTCGAGATGGATGGAAATCGACCAGACCTGCCTGCAAACGGCAATTACTGGGTCGCCGAGACGGCCCAGGTGATGGGCAATGTCATCCTGAAGGAAAATGCGTCTGTCTGGTACGGCTCGGTGCTGCGCGGGGATAACGACCCGATCACGATCGGCGAGAATTCCAACATTCAGGACAGCTGCGTTCTGCACACGGATGTCGGCAAGCCGCTGACCATCGGCCGCGATGTGACCGTGGGCCATATGGTCATGCTGCACGGCTGCACGATCGGCGACGAGACTCTGATCGGTATCGGCTCGATCATCCTGAACGGCGCGAAGATCGGCAGGAACTGCATCATCGGGGCAAATTCCCTCATCCCGGAGGGCAAGGAAATTCCCGATAATTCACTCGTGATGGGCGCGCCGGGCAAAGTGGTGAAGCCGGTCTCCGAGCATCAGGTCCAGGTGATCAAGATGTCGGCGGTGCACTATGTCGAGAACTGGAAGCGCCACAAGACGGGCCTGAAACGGATCGACTGATCCAGGCATCCACGGCCCGGACCGGCCGGATCAGAGTGAATCGCGTTCGTCTTTCTGGAGGTAACGCACGGCAAAGCCGTCACGGCCCGTGCGGACGACTTCCGCCGGAATCGTGCCTGCACTGACAATCTCGCCAAGCTTCGGCATGGCGGCGCCCTTGCATTCGAAATTGGCACCGGTCAGCGATATGTCGAGCACGCGGCAATTCAGGATCTGGCCGCTGCGGCGCAGGACCTGTGCCGGCACATCGGCCGCATAACGTGGGGCTTCACGCTCTTCGGACAGGTTCAGCATGTCCTTGTTGAGCAGCCAGGTCAGGCGGTCGGCGATCTTCTCGCGCTTGTGCGAGGCGACATTGAACGACAGGGCAAAGCCCTCGCCAGTATGGCGCACAACGGTGGCGACCACGCGGCCAAGGTCATCGAAATAGCAGACAAGTTCGGCGCCAGGATCGGGCAGGGTCGAAGACTGGACCAGTGCGCCCGAGCAGGAGAGATTGATCGTCGAAAGCGATGCATCGTCACCAATATGAGTGAGGAATCGGCCCGGAAGCTGAATGTCCACACGCTTATGGCGGCGGCGATCGAAATATTCTTCTGGCGTTTCTGACGTCATCAGAGCCTGAGAAGTAGAGAAGGTCATCAATCACTCCTTGAGCTGACCCGTCCTTTCGGACTACTTCTCCCCACGCCCTTTACTTAGCACGCTTTCGTTCACAAAGTGTTGCATCAATCGTCGGAATTCAACCGGCGGACGAGGAAAACAGGATCCCATGGAACGCTATGATTACGTAATCGTTGGTGCAGGAAGCGCCGGATGTACCCTTGCCAACCGGCTGTCGGCTGACCCGGCGGTAAAGGTATGCCTGATTGAAGCGGGGAAGAAAGACAACTCGCTGATGGTGCGCATGCCGGCGGGGGTCGGGAGCCTGATCAAGCAGGAGAATGATTTCAACTGGGGGTTTTGGACCGAGCCGCAAAAACACATGAATGGGCGCAAGCTCTATTGGCCGCGCGGCCGGGGCTGGGGCGGCTCGTCCTCCATCAATGGCATGATCTATATCCGCGGCCACGCCGGTGATTATGACCAGTGGGGCCAGATGGGGCTGAAGGGCTGGGACTATGCGAGCGTCCTGCCCTACTTCAAGAAATCAGAGACCCTGGACAAGGGCGAGGACGCTTTCCATGGCGGCAGCGGCCCGCTGAACGTGTCGTCTTCGCCGATGTCCAGCCCGATCTATCGCGCTTTTATCAAGGCCGGGGAACAGGCGGGCTATGCCAGGACCGATGACTTCAATGGTGCCCAGCAGGAAGGGTTCGGCCCTTACCAGCGCACCATCCACAAGGGCGAACGCTGGAGCGCCTCCTATGCCTACCTGCGCCCGATCGTGGGCGTTCGGGACAATCTGACCGTCATCTCGACCGGCCGGGTGACCCGTGTCCTGTTCGAAGGCACGCGTGCCACGGGTGTGGAAGTGGTGGAAGGCAAGGGCGGCTTGCCGCAATCGATCTTCGCCGATGGCGAGGTGATCGTCTGTGCCGGCGCTGTCCAGTCCCCGCAAATCCTGCAGCTGTCGGGCATCGGCAATGCCGAACATCTGGGCCGGTTCGATATCAAGACTGTGGTCGATTCCAAGGGTGTCGGCCAGAACCTGCAGGACCACCTCGATGTGACGGTCATCCATGAGATGACGCAGCCCATCTCTGCCTATTCGATGCAGAAGGGCCTCAAGAAGCTGGGCGTCGGCCTGCGTTACCTGATGAACCAGACCGGGCCCGGCGCAGACAATTTCCTGCAGGCAGGGGCGTTCCTGAAATCGCGTCCTGGCCTCGAAATGCCCGACCTGCAGCTGCACCTCGTCAATGCCATCATGATGGATCACGGCAAGCACGACCCGCAAAAGGATGGCTACACGGTTCACGCCTGTCAGCTGCGCCCGGAAAGCCGGGGCACGGTTTGTCTCGCCTCGAACGACCCGTTCGCCAATCCGTCCATCGACCCGAACCATCTGGCGACGGAAGAAGACCGCCGCGCCATGCGAGAAGCGGTGAAGATGGTGCGCGAAGTCTGTCAGCAGGAGGCGCTGAAGCCGTTCACCGGCTCAGAGATCATGCCCGGCCCGGGCGCCACGTCTGATGAAGACATCGATTCCTTCATCCGCCGTACGGGCGAGACGATCTATCACCCGGTCGGGACGGTCGCGATGGGCGTCAGCGATACCCAGCCGCTGGATGGCGAGCTGAAAGTGAAAGGCGTCGAAGGCCTGCGCGTCGTCGACGCTTCGGTCATGCCGACGCTGATCGGCGGGAACACCAATGCGCCGACGATCATGATCGCCGAAAAAGCCGCCGACCTGATCCTGAAAAAGCCGCTCCTGAAACGTGCGGAATTGCCGGCGATGGCGAGTGCCTAGACCTCAAGGATACTCTTCAAGGAAGGTTGCCAGGTCGTCTTTCCAGAATACCGGGTAAGTATGTGTCCCGTGGCCGCGGGTTTCCGCGGTCGCGGGCACCAGAACGAAGCGCGCATTCGGCATCCGGGCTGCAAGCGCCTCCGGATCGCCGAGACCGGGCGGATTGATGAAATCGTCCGCCGAGTTGATCCAGAGGACGGGCACTCCAATCTCTGACAGGCGCGGCGCGGGGTTGTAGTTCCGCGACGCGTCGAACTGGTAGATCGTGTCATTCGGATCTGCCGGGTTGGAAAGATAACGCTCAATCGTGCTGTGCAGCTGTTCGACCGCTTCTTTGCGGGTCGGCGCGTCTGCCTGAGAACGGTAGGGATTTGAACCAGCGAGGATCAGCGTGTTGGCCCAGATAGCCAGCCCGGTTTCCAGGTCGGCGGCATCGGCATAGTTGCCGTCATTGTAGTGCGGATCCTGCTCGAAGCCGTCGATGATCATCTGGCGGAACATCCGGTTCCGCCCGGCGATTTCGATGGCGTTGCAGGCGAGCGGCACGAGGCGGCGGGCGAAACCCGGATGGGTATCGCCCCAGACAAAGGCGTGCATGCAGCCCATCGATGTGCCGACGATCATTTCCAGCCCACTTACATCGGTGCCCTCGCTGAGCATGCGGTATTGGGCATCGACCATGTCGTCATAGTCATAGCGGGGGAAATTAGCACGCAGGCCGTCGCTCGGCTTGGAACTTTCGCCGTGGCCGAGATTGTCCGGCGAGATGATGTAGAAGCGAGCAAGATCGAGCGGTTGGCCGGGCCCGAACAGTTCGTCACCGAAAGACGGACGCAGCAGGGACTGTCCATTGCCGCCCGTCCCATGAAGCAGCATCACCGCATTGGTGATCTTGCTGTCTTCGTCCCGCTGGGGCGTGCCGAGCGTATAATACGTCATCGTGATCGAGGGCAGGGTTTCGCCCGTGTGGAAGGTGAAGTTGGCGATCTCGACCGTGTGCTTTTCCGCAGCGGCGCGCCAGTCTTCTGCGTTTGCCTGCGCCACACCGCAAAGGGTCATGATGAGTGTGAGGACGAGGAAGTTCCGCATTTGCCGCTCCAATGCCTGCTGCGAGTATTTGGCGAGGGTACTGCGCGCCGTGACGAAGGCAACAGACGGCCGGTGCGGCGGGACGGGCCTGTGTGCGGTCACCTGCCGGCTGGGCTGGTCAGTGGTGTTTAATAAATTTCACAAAATTGTCTGCTGTCGATGAGTTAAATTCATTCTGTTGTCATGCAGCCCGGCTAGACCACCTGGCAAATCAGGGATGGCCATAGCAGCTGACAGGAGAATGCAGGATCATGACGACGGACCGCCGCGAGTTTTTGCGTATGATGGGGGCGGGCGCCGCTGCCGGCGTTGCCACCAATGCCTTTCCTGAAGCGATTGCCCAGGCACTCTCCACACCTGCGGCCAGCGAGACCGGAACCATCCGGGATGTGAAACACATCGTCATCCTGATGCAGGAAAACCGCTCGTTCGATCATTATTTCGGGACGCTGCGCGGCGTGCGCGGATTTGGAGACCGCCACACGGTTCCCCTGGAAAGCGGCAAGCCGGTCTGGTTCCAGTCCGACGGTCAGAAAGAGATCCCGCCTTTCCATCTTGATACGAAGACGACCAATGCCATCGCCCACCCGGGCACGCCGCATTCGTTCGGGGATTCGCAGGCGGCGTGGAACCAGGGCAAGTTCGGATACTGGCCGAAATACAAAAATCCCTTCTCGATGGGATATTTCAAGCGTGAGGACGTACCGTTCCAGTTCGCGCTGGCCGAAGCCTTCACCATTTGCGACGCCTATCACTGCTCGATCACGACCGGCACGGACCCGAACCGGATCGTGTTCTGGTCAGGCTCCAACCATGATCCGGAGCTGCGCGCGCGGGGGATCAACGGGACGGAAGCGGACAGCGAGCCGAACAATCTGCGCTGCTGGATCAAGGGCGCCTTGCCGGAACCGGGCTACACCTATCAGGGCTCCGCCCTGCCATGGCAGACCCTTCCGGATGTGCTGGAAGAGGCCGGCGTCTCCTGGCGTATTTATCAGGACACGAACGATAACTGGACCGGCGCCATGCATGGCGGGCTTGCATTCAAAAGCTTCCGCGAGGCAAAACCCGGCTCGCCGCTTTACGAGAAGGGGATGCGGGACTTCTCGCTTGAGCAGTTTGCGGCCGATGTGGAGGCTGGCACCCTGCCGGAGGTGACCTGGATCCTGCCGCCGAAAGACTGGTCAGAGCATCCGAGCGCGTCGACACCGCTGCAGGGCGCCGAATACACGTCCCGTATCCTGAAAGCCCTGACGGCCAATCCGGAGGTCTGGAGCCGCACCGTCTTCTTCCAGACATTCGATGAGAATGATGGACTGTTCGATCACCTGCCGCCGGCCGCCCCGCCATCCTACACAGTGGACGGCGAACTGGCGGGCAAGTCGACCGTGGATGTGAAGGGCTTCTATTTCTCCGACCCGGAGAAGCGGTTGCTGGAAGAAGACGACACGATCAGCGGTTCCGTCCGTCCCTGGGGGCTTGGTCCGCGTGTACCATTTTATGTCGTTTCGCCATGGAGCCGCGGCGGGTGGGTAAACAGCCAGGTCGCCGATCACACGTCCGTGGGCATGTTCCTCGAGAAACGGTTCGGCGTGACGGTGCCTGCGATCAGTCCCTGGCACCGCGCGGTCTGCAGCGACCTGACTTCCTGTTTCGATTTCCAGACACCGAACGAGCCGGTCTTCCCGGACCTGCCGCCTGCCGAAGGATCGCAGAAAGCCGTGCTGGCACAGATCCATCGCCGGCGCATCGAGCCGCCAGCCGAGCCGCAGTTTCTGTCGCAGGAGCAGGGCACGCGGCTGTCGCGCGCGCTGCCTTATGCGCTGGACGTCACGGCAGAGGCCAATCCGGAAACGATCTCGCTGAAATTTTCCAATACGGGAAAGGCGGGCGCGGTCTTCCACGTTTATGACAAACGCCACCTCGACCGCATTCCGCGCCGTTACACGGTTGAAGCCGGCAAGGCGATTTCGGATGTTTGGGAACTCGGCCAGGACGCCGGTCAGTATGACCTGTGGGTGCTGGGGCCGAACGGTTTCCTGCGCACGTTCCAAGGCGACGCGTCTACGGCGATCGAAACCTCTGCGAAATTGAATTTGCGTACACGGATCGTTACCCTGATGACCAAGAACAAGGGCCGGACGAAGCGGGAACTGTCTTTGTCTGCCGGAGTTTATGACGGCTCTGAGCCGGTCTCCGTGACCGTGGGAGCAGGCAAGACGGTAAAACGGGAATTTGAAACCAGCGGCAGCGGTGCCTGGTACGACATCACGGTGTCCGCGGAAGGGTTCGAACGTCGCCTCGCTGGCCGTATCGAAACGGGCCGCGACAGTATCAGCGACCCGGCGATGGGCGTTTAGCCGTTGGAGGCCACCAGTTTCACGCGCGGCTCGCTCATGCGGGTATCGGGCGGGACCAGCATCGAGACCCGGTGACGCCAGACGGGGCGGCCCTTCAGCATGGGCTCACCGCCGAGCGTCTGGTAGAGGCCGAGCATGCGGTTGCTGTCCGGGCGTTCGGTCTGTTTGGCCAGCGGCATGATGGTGAGTTCCAGCTCGACGCGCTGGCCTGTCATTGTCTCGCCGCGGCCGCGGATGACGCCCGGGGCGCCGTCCAGCTGAACGGCATCGAGGAAGGCCGACATCATCGACTTGTCCGGCCCGGACCAGAGGTTCAGGAAATCATGGTCCACCAGCGGCCGGCCCAGCAGGCCGGTCAGTGATCCGCCAGCCGTGCGGAACAGCCAGGCGCCGTCGCGTTTGTTCTCGAGAACGAAGAGGCGATCAATCAGGCCGGGATGGTCTTCGACCCGTGGCGACTCAAAGGCGGCGGAAGCGTTGTTTGCGTTCATGCGACGCCAGGCGTCCAGCAGGACTCTGGTGTTGGGATGAATGGACCGGTCATTCATGATTGGATGGAACTCCGAATTTTAAGCTAGCCCCCGCGGGCCGGTTCGGGGCTCTCTTCCGCAATAACTGTTCCAGACGCGGCTTTTCCCTCCCGTGGCGAATTCTGGAATGGGTTGGGGCGGGATTTTCCCCTTTGAGGTAAAAAACAGCCATCTCAGGCGAGTGGAGCCCTCGCAAGTTCGCGTGCTGGTGCCGCATGGTTTCCCAAACGTGTCCCTCGACGGGACGACTGAGTGATTCGTGTTGACCGTTCAGCGCGGGGGTGACGGATCGTCAGATAAAATGTTCGACGTACCACCCGAAAAAGAGGGCAAATCCACCTGGTAAACGCCTACAGGCGCGGCGCTTCATTTGCCGTTCGTGGCTTTCCGGCAACGGATTTTCGTTTTGGACACAATTTACGGGCGAAACCCTTGCTGTCGGTAACCTTAAGGATACGAAAGGTGTGCGAGAAAACTCGCAAAGACTGGCGTTTCCTCCACTCACTTCAGCAGTCTTTCAAAAATCAATGTCCAAAGGGAGAGTGACCTCGTGTCTACATCCAATGCCTATTCACGTGCAGGCTTTAAAGCCTTTCTCAGTTTCAGTGTCGGCCTGACGGCTCTGGCAGCCAGCCAGGTTCCGGCCCACGCACAGGAAACGACCGACGAAGATGCGTCACGAACGCTGCAAACCGTCACCATTACCGCGACCAAGCGCGAGCAGACGCTGCAGGACGTGCCGGTGGCTGTCTCCGTTGTCGACAGTTCTGTTATCGAACAGGCGGAAATCGTCGACCTGAACGACCTTCAGTCGATCGTGCCGTCGCTGCGTATCGGACAGTTCCAGTCTTCGGCCAACACCAACTTCATTATCCGCGGCTTCGGCAATGGCGATAACAATGCCGGCATCGAGCCGTCGGTCGGTGTCTTTATCGATGGTGTGTACCGCTCTCGCTCGGCAGCCCAGATTTCCGATCTGCCGAATATCGAGCGCGTGGAGGTCCTGCGTGGCCCGCAGTCGACCCTGTTCGGCAAGAACGCCTCGGCTGGTGTGATCTCGATTGTCACCGAGAAGCCGCAATATGAATGGGGCGGATCGGCCGAAGCGACAGTTGGCAATTACAACATGTTCCGCGTGGCCGGAGATGTCACAGGCCCGCTCGCCGAGAACGTCGCCTTCAGCCTGGGGGCCAACTACAATACGCGTGACGGTTATGCGGATGACCTCAATACGGGCGCCGACATCAACGACCGCAACCGCTGGGGCGTTCGCGGCCAGTTGCTGATCGAGCCGACCGAGGATCTCAGCTTCCGCATCATCGGGGACTTCGACAAGATCGACGAAACCTGCTGCGTGGCTGGCAATATCGTCAACGGCATGACCGGTGCGGCGATCTTTGCGTTGGGCGGCCAGATCGATCCGGAGAACCCGTTCTCTTATGAAGTCTACAACAACCTCGACTCCTCCAATGACGTCGAAAACTCCGGCTTGTCGGTTCAGGCTGACTACGCGCTCGGGTTTGCGGATGTTACCTCGATCACGGCATACCGGTCGTCCAAGCTGAAGACCGACCAGGATTCAGACTTCACCAGCGCTGACCTGCTGGCCCGCAACGCCAACGACACAGACATCGATACCTTCACCCAGGAGATCCGCCTGACATCGACCGGCGATGGGGCCATCGACTGGATGGTCGGCGGTTTCTACTTCGATGAATCCGTCGATATCGAGAACCAGATTCTCTATGGTCAGGACATCCGGGGTTATATCGACTTCCTGTCCCAGGGCCTGCTGACCGGGCTTGAACCGCTGGTCTTCGGCGTGCCGGAGGGCTTCTTCTTCCAGCCGGGGCAGGGGATGATTGAAGCGTATGGTCAGGACAACACGGCATTCTCCCTGTTCGGCACGGTGGACTATCACGTGACCGACCGCCTGACCGCGACGCTGGGCCTGAACTATACGCAGGACAACAAGGACGCGTATGGCACGGTTGTGTCGACGGATACCTTCTCCGCGATCGATCTTGACCCATTGTCGCCATACATCTCCCAGGTGGCCACAGGCGCTTTGCTCCTGCAGGCGGGTGTGGACCCGACCAGCCCGGCTCAGGTCGGCGCGTTCGCGGCGGCTTATCCGGACATCTTTGCGACGATCCAGTCGACGGCAGCGAGCGCAACGTCCCAGTTGCAGCTGCTGCAATTCTTCCCGCAATTCGTGAACTTCCCGAATGCGGTGGAAAGCGGCTCGACCAATGACGACGACACGACCTACACGCTGCGCCTCGCTTATGACGCCACGGACAATATGAACGTGTACGCATCATATGCCACGGGCTTCAAGGCGTCGTCCTGGAACCTGTCGCGTGACAGCCGTCCGACTCCGACGGGGTATTCGAACCTAGTTGCGGCAGGCCTCAACCCACCGAACCTGACAACGGGCACCCGGTTTGCGGGTCCGGAAGAGTCGGAAGTGTTCGAAGTCGGCTTGAAAGGTGCCTGGGACACGTTCGCCATGAACGTGGCTGTGTTCGACCAGAAGATCAAAGGCTTCCAGTCCAACATCTTTACTGGCACGGGCTTCGCGCTTGCGAATGCGGGTGAGCAGTCAACGCAGGGCCTGGAACTCGACGCGACATGGAATGCGACGGAGAACCTGACGCTCGGCTTCGCCGGCACCTTCCTCGATCCGGTCTATGACAGCTTCGAGAACTCCTCGGCGGGAGACATCTCCGGGGCAAAGCCGGCGGCCATCTCGGAAGTGTCCACATCTGTCTCGGCGCTCTATACCTTCAACTTTGAAGGTCTGGATGCATTCGTCCGCGGCGACTGGCAGCATGAAGGTCCGGCGACGTATCGCGATGATCCGGCTGAGCAGGCGATCATCGGCCAGGAACGCAAGTATGATCTCTTCAACGCGTCTCTTGGTTTCACCTCCGAAAGCGGAATCAGCCTGACATTCTGGGGGCGGAATATTTTCGACGAGGAATACATCATGGCGGCGTTCCCGGCCGTGGCGCAGCTCGGTTCGTTCTCCGGATATCCGAACCAGCCGGCGACCTATGGTGTGACCGTTCGCAAGTCCTTCTAAGCGTCACAACAGTCTTCTTATGGAAAGCCCCGCCGTTTGGCGGGGCTTTTTTATTGATGTGCCCGCCGCCGTACCCGCTGGTCATGAAGGCTGTGGCCGACTAGCCTGACCGGGTTGTTGTTCCACAGACAAGGTCCGATTCCTTCCCGTGACGCGTGCATCCAGGACGCCTCCTGTTATAGAAGCCCCGCCCGCGGTGACCGGCCTCGCCGGCCTCATCATCCTGGCGCATGTCGTTCGCGTTTTCTCTCCGTCCAGCTGGCAGGGCTTTATGCTTCCGCTGGGCGTGCTCCAGCCGGACAGGTTTTGGGCGTCGATGGGCGTTGGGGCGCAAGGGGTATTGCCTTACAACTCTCCAATAGAGGCTTTGGTGCCGCTTCTGGCGAGTGCCTTGCTTCATGATGGATGGGCGGGCGCTATCCTGAATGCGGCATTGATCGTGATTTTCGGGCGGCTGGTGCACGCGTCGCTCTCTATCGGCCGGAAAAGCGGGGCGATTCCTTTCCTTGTGGTGTTCGCTGTGTCCGTGGTGGGCGGTTCGTTTTTCCACCTGGTGACCCAATATCCGGCCGGAACGGGCCTTATCGGGGCGTCTGGCGGCGCCAGCGGCCTGTTTGCGGCCTGGGTGCTGATACAGGAGGGGCGGGGCGGGCAGATCCTGTCGAAGAGGTTCCTGACCGTTTTCCTGTTCTTCGCCGTCGTGAATCTGGCGTTGTGGCTGATGGGGCCGTCGCTGTTAGGGGCCGGAATCAGCTGGCAGGCGCATATGGGTGGCTTCCTTGCGGGGGCGATGATGTTCCAGATTTACCGCGCGCAAAGGCCCCGTTCGCGATTCTGATCGCCGGAATGCCGCCTTTATGGTAGGTTTCCGTAACGGCGAGGCCGGCCAGCGGTCCGCACATAACGGAGGACGCGCATGACAATAGACCAGATACTGAATGACAAAGGGCGCGAAATTATCTCGGTGAAGGCTGATTCGACCCTCTCCGAAGCCGCCCGGATCCTGGACGAAAAAAGAATAGGCGCAGTGGTGGCGTTGGGCGACGGTGGAGAGATCGTGGGTGTTCTTTCCGAACGCGACATTGTTCGCCACGTCGCACGCAACGGGGCTTCGGCCCTTAATATCCATGTCGGAGACGCCATGACCCGCGATGTCATCACCATTGAATCGACCACGAAAGTGGATGATGCGATGCAACTGATGACGGATCGGCGAGTCAGACACTTGCCGGTTTTGCGCAATGATCGCCTGATTGGCGTCGTTTCCATTGGCGATCTGGTGAAATGGAAGATCGCCGAGACAGAAGCCGAAGCCGAAGCGATGAAATCCTACATCGCGACACAATACTGATTTTACAAGGCTCTAGCTTTTTAGAGCTCGAATTTCGGCGCTGATGCATGGCCGCTCTGCAGTGAAATCGCATTATTTCTTGCGATTTGCTGCAGAAGGGGGTTGCGGCCTCCCCGTGCCTTGAGTATCTCCCGGCCTCCGCTGAAGACGCCCTCGGGTTTCGGAAGCGGGCCCGCCAAAAAGGCTTCTGGGAAGTGCAAAAAGAGCTTGCAGCTCGGACCGAACAGAAGCTATATAGGCGGTTCCTCAAAACGCTCGGAAATAACGGGCCGGTCACCGGTCAGGGATTTCTTTTGCGCTAAAAATCTGGTGGTTCCACGGTTAAAACCGGAAACTGCAGAAGGCGCAAAAAAGGGTGTTGACGGGGAAAACGGCGGCCCATATAAGCCGCCACTTCCGGACGGGGCCGCAGGCTTCTGAAGGGCTTCGGAACTCCGGTTCCAGCTGTTTGACATCGTAAGAGATTAAGGAAGAGAAACGCAGGCGGCGTGATGGCTTGCGAACCTCGCCAGAGAGCAATCGACGGCAGGTTCATACGATCACGACGGATGCGTTTCTTGAGAGAAAATTCTTTTATCCATCGAATGGGTTTCGGCCTGTTCTTTGTGACAAAGGGTTTCTCGTCAAAAGAACGCAATACTTATGCTTAACAGCTTGAGTAACCGTCCATATTCCAATGGATGGTTTCGTCAGATCAACACTCAACTTGAGAGTTTGATTCTGGCTCAGAACGAACGCTGGCGGCAGGCCTAACACATGCAAGTCGAACGACATAGTGGCAGACGGGTGAGTAACGCGTGGGAACGTACCTTTCGCTACGGAATAGCTCTTGGAAACGAGTGGTAATACCGTATACGCCCTCCGGGGGAAAGATTTATCGGCGAAAGATCGGCCCGCGTTAGATTAGGTAGTTGGTGGGGTAATGGCCTACCAAGCCTACGATCTATAGCTGGTCTGAGAGGATGATCAGCCACACTGGGACTGAGACACGGCCCAGACTCCTACGGGAGGCAGCAGTGGGGAATCTTGCACAATGGGCGAAAGCCTGATGCAGCCATGCCGCGTGAATGATGAAGGCCTTAGGGTTGTAAAATTCTTTCGCCAGGGATGATAATGACAGTACCTGGTAAAGAAGCCCCGGCTAACTTCGTGCCAGCAGCCGCGGTAATACGAAGGGGGCTAGCGTTGTTCGGAATTACTGGGCGTAAAGCGCACGTAGGCGGACTTTTAAGTCAGATGTGAAATCCCGGGGCTCAACCTCGGAACTGCATTTGAAACTGGAAGTCTGGAGTTCAGGAGAGGTTAGCGGAATACCGAGTGTAGAGGTGAAATTCGTAGATATTCGGTGGAACACCAGTGGCGAAGGCGGCTAACTGGACTGATACTGACGCTGAGGTGCGAAAGTGTGGGGAGCAAACAGGATTAGATACCCTGGTAGTCCACACCGTAAACGATGACAGCTAGTTGTTGGCAGGCATGCCTGTCGGTGACGCAGCTAACGCATTAAGCTGTCCGCCTGGGGAGTACGGCCGCAAGGTTAAAACTCAAAGAAATTGACGGGGGCCCGCACAAGCGGTGGAGCATGTGGTTTAATTCGAAGCAACGCGCAGAACCTTACCTACCCTTGACATCCCGATCGCGGTTTCCAGAGATGGATTCCTTCAGTTAGGCTGGATCGGTGACAGGTGCTGCATGGCTGTCGTCAGCTCGTGTCGTGAGATGTTGGGTTAAGTCCCGCAACGAGCGCAACCCTCATCCTTAGTTGCCATCACGTTTGGGTGGGCACTCTAAGGAAACTGCCGGTGGCAAGCCGGAGGAAGGTGGGGATGACGTCAAGTCCTCATGGCCCTTACGGGTAGGGCTACACACGTGCTACAATGGCAGTGACAATGGGATAATCCCAAAAAGCTGTCTCAGTTCAGATTGTCCTCTGCAACTCGAGGGCATGAAGGTGGAATCGCTAGTAATCGTGGATCAGCATGCCACGGTGAATACGTTCCCGGGCCTTGTACACACCGCCCGTCACATCATGGGAATTGGCTCTACCCGAAGACGCTGTGCTAACTTCGGAGGCAGGCGGCCACGGTAGGGTCAGTGACTGGGATGAAGTCGTAACAAGGTAGCCGTAGGGGAACCTGCGGCTGGATCACCTCCTTTCTAAGGATGCATTGGATTGTTTTGCTCACGCGGAACTCCAAGGCTTCTTAAAATTAGCTCCCATCGAGGAGCAAAACATATGCGGCTGTCGCGCCGTCTCCGTTTCTCTTCCTTCGTTCGTTGTTTGGATCTGCATCATGCGGTTCCGAGCACTAAGCGAGCCCCGCGGGCGCTTTATCGCCTGTCTTCGACTTTGACCGCGATGGGCCTGGCCCTGACCAGTCATGGGCCGGTAGCTCAGGTGGTTAGAGCGCACGCCTGATAAGCGTGAGGTCGGAAGTTCAACTCTTCCTCGGCCCACCATCGAAGCCTGCGGCAACGCAGGGCAGGGCATGCGACCTGGCGGGAAGCCGGGGTTACGGGGCCATAGCTCAGTTGGGAGAGCGCCTGATTTGCATTCAGGAGGTCGTCGGTTCGACTCCGTCTGGCTCCACCATCGCCTTCATGGCGCTACAACGATCGAAAGAAGAACGTCCGTTTCCGGAGCAAGCTCCGGGATATTTGTCATCGTAAGGGAAAGATTGATCCGGCAGCCATGCCGCTCGACCCATTGGGTCTGGCCTGGTTGCTTCAGCCGATAAAATGATTGCCGTAAGGTAGTCATCCAAAGGGTCAGTCTGCAAGAAACCAACATGTCTGATCGAGATCCATGTGGTGGGTTCGCGTATGCGTTTTCCACTGCACATGGGTTTCAAAAACGATCAAGCGTCAAAAGGGCATCCGGGGGATGTCTTGGCGGTAAGAGGCGATGAAAGACGTGGCACTCTGCGATAAGCACCGGGGAGGCGAGAGCATCCTTTGATCCGGTGATTTCTGAATGGGGAAACCCACCTCCGAGATGTTGGATAAATATTCCGTTCGCGGGATATGTATCTGACATTTCAATAGCGAGGTATTTTAACCTGAATACATAGGGTTAAAAAGCGAACCCGGGGAATTGAAACATCTAAGTACCCGGAGGAAAGGACATCAATTGAGACTCCGTTAGTAGTGGCGAGCGAACGCGGACCAGGCCTGGTCTGAAATAAGGAGAAGTATCTGGAAAGGTACGCCATAGTGGGTGATAGCCCCGTATCCGTGCAATGAAGACCTTTTAGAGTAGGGCGGGACACGTGAAATCCTGTCTGAACATGGGGGGACCATCCTCCAAGCCTAAGTACTCCTTACCGACCGATAGTGAACAAGTACCGTGAGGGAATGATGAAAAGAACCCCGATGAGGGGAGTGAAACAGATCCTGAAACCGGATGCCTACAAGCTGATGGAGCTCTTCGGAGTGACATCGTACCTTTTGTATAATGGGTCAGCGACTTAGTGTTGCGTGCAAGCTTAAGCCGTTAGGTGTAGGCACAGCGAAAGCGAGTCTGAATAGGGCGACCGAGTACGTAGCATTAGACCCGAAGGCAGATGATCTAGGTATGGGCAGGCTGAAGGTGCGGTAACACGCACTGGAGGGCCGAACCGTTGAGCGTTGAAAAGCTCTCGGATGACCTGTGCCTAGGGGTGAAAGGCCAATCAAATCTGCTGATAGCTGGTTCTCCGCGAAATCTATTTAGGTAGAGCGTCACGATTAGACTCTGGGGGGTAGAGCACTGAATGGGCTAGGGGTCCTCACCGGATTACCAAACCTTCTCAAACTCCGAATACCCAGAAGTTATGCGTGGCAGACACACGGCGGGTGCTAACGTCCGTCGTGAAAAGGGAAACAACCCAGACCGCCAATTAAGGCCCCTAAGTAATAGCTAAGTGCGAAACGATGTGGAGGTGCTGAGACAATCAGGAGGTTGGCTTAGAAGCAGCCATCCTTTAAAGAAAGCGTAACAGCTCACTGATCAAGCGCCTCTGCGCGGAAAATGTAACGGGACTAAAGTTATTCGCCGAAATTGCGGACTCGAAAGAGTGGTAGCGGAGCGTTCCGTAAGCCTGCGAAGGTGAACCGTGAGGTTTGCTGGAGGTATCGGAAGTGAGAATGCTGACATGAGTAGCGACAAAGCGGGTGAGAGACCCGCTCGCCGAAAGACCAAGGGTTCCTGCGTAAAGCTAATCTGCGCAGGGTTAGCCGGCCCCTAAGGTAAGGCCGAAAGGCGTAGCCGATGGGAACCACGTTAATATTCGTGGGCCAAGGGATGAGTGACGGATTTCGAAAGTTGTAGCCCCTTATTGGATTGGGTCTGCAGCCTGGAAGTTCCTGGAAATAGCCTCCCATTAAGACCGTACCCGAAACCGACACAGGTGGTCAGGTAGAGCATACCAAGGCGCTTGAGAGAACTATGTTGAAGGAACTCGGCAAATTACCTCCGTAACTTCGGGAGAAGGAGGCCTCAATCTGGGCAACCAGGTCTGAGGGGCACAAAACTGGGGGTTGCGACTGTTTATCAAAAACACAGGGCTCTGCGAAGCCGCAAGGCGACGTATAGGGTCTGACGCCTGCCCGGTGCCGGAAGGTTAAAAGGAGAGGTGAGAGCCTTGAATTGAAGCCCCGGTGAACGGCGGCCGTAACTATAACGGTCCTAAGGTAGCGAAATTCCTTGTCGGGTAAGTTCCGACCTGCACGAATGGCGTAACGACTTCCCCACTGTCTCCAACATAGACTCAGCGAAATTGAATTCCCCGTGAAGATGCGGGGTACCCGCGGTCAGACGGAAAGACCCCGTGAACCTTTACTACAGCTTCACAGTGGCATTAAAGAACTTATGTGTAGGATAGGTGGGAGGCTTTGAAGCTTTGGCGCCAGCTGGAGTGGAGCCAACCTTGAAATACCACCCTTAATTTCTTTGATGTCTAACCGCGCCCCTGGATGGGGCCGGGACCCTGTGTGGCGGGTAGTTTGACTGGGGCGGTCGCCTCCTAAAGAGTAACGGAGGCGCGCGATGGTAGGCTCAGAGCGGTCGGACATCGCTCGATGAGTGCAATGGCATAAGCCTGCCTGACTGCGAGCTCGACGGAGCGAGCAGAGACGAAAGTCGGTCATAGTGATCCGGTGGTCCCGAATGGAAGGGCCATCGCTCAACGGATAAAAGGTACTCCGGGGATAACAGGCTGATGATGCCCAAGAGTCCATATCGACGGCATCGTTTGGCACCTCGATGTCGGCTCATCACATCCTGGGGCTGGAGCAGGTCCCAAGGGTTCGGCTGTTCGCCGATTAAAGTGGTACGTGAGCTGGGTTCAGAACGTCGCGAGACAGTTTGGTCCCTATCTGCCGTGGGTGTTGGATACTTGAGAGGATTTGTCCCTAGTACGAGAGGACCGGGATGA
Source organism: Hyphomonas sp. GM-8P (assembly GCF_003263315.1). Lineage (NCBI taxonomy): Bacteria > Pseudomonadati > Pseudomonadota > Alphaproteobacteria > Hyphomonadales > Hyphomonadaceae > Hyphomonas > Hyphomonas sp. GM-8P. The sequence continues at coordinate 1,375 of NZ_AWFE01000035.1, read as the reverse complement.
ACACACCTCTGGTGGACCTGTTGTGGCGCCAGCCGCATTGCAGGGTAGCTATGTGTGGACGGGATAACCGCTGAAAGCATCTAAGCGGGAAACCCACCTCAAAACCAGGTATCCCTGAGAGCCGTGCAAGACCAGCACGTCGATAGGCCGGGTGTGGAAGCGCTGCGAGGCGTGAAGCTAACCGGTACTAATTGCTCGATCGGCTTGATCGAGAAACTCGTGTGTAGTTGAAAGCGCATCCGCTTTAACTGCCACCGATCTCAAACAGACATATTGGTTTCTAAGCTTGCAAGCAGTCTGGTTTCCGCCGACCCGGTGGTTATGGCAGGGGCTCCCCACCTGATCCCATCCCGAACTCAGTCGTTAAGTCCCCTTGCGCCAATGGTACTACGTCTTAAGGCGTGGGAGAGTAGGTCGCTGCCGGGTCCGCAGAGCCCAGACAAAGCAAGCATCTTGCAGACATTTCTTTCCTTTACGACGACATCTGCCGCAAGCCGGCAGTTGCTCCGGCCTTAGCCTTTGGCGGGCCGGATTTGCATTTTAGGGGGCAACGCCTAGAGTGCAGCGACAAGTTTGACGCGGGATGGAGCAGCCCGGTAGCTCGTCAGGCTCATAACCTGAAGGTCGCAGGTTCAAATCCTGCTCCCGCACCCAAATAAGCCCGTTAAGTCAATGACTTAGCGGGCTTCATTTTTTCTGGAAATCGACGCCAATTTCTCGTGGCAGCACTATGGTAGCAAATATCGGGAAATTCGCCTTAAAAGCTGTGGATTTTGCTACTTTGGTGCTTACGACGATCTCTTTTCGCTCGCGGCGAACGTTCATCGCGAAACGTCGGGGGAATTGGTATTTTCAAAATCGCCTCATAGGGGAATTTCGATCTGTCCAATTTTTTTGCGCGAGATCCTAGAGTCTTAGACATTCGCTTGGGAAAGTATCTGATGCATTGAACTAGCCTCGCGGAAGAAGAAAATTCAACCGTTGGCGTACTCAGGGTTCGAACGGTACACCCGCTTTATCATTCTCTCATAACTTACGCTCGGGTGGAGTCGCATGACAGTTGTTTTGGCGTTGTAAATCGAATTCAACTAATCATTCGGGCTTCAAACGAAGAGAATAGCTGGTTAACGGACTGCAAGATGCTCTACACGGATGACTTTAGTGACCAAAGATTGAAAGCGTGGTGCATTCACTGTTTTGATTGGATTAGCGACAAACCGTCCAATAAGGACCATGTGCCGACAAAGTCGCTCCTGTCAAAACCCGCAAGGCAACTCGGAGCCAAATACGACAAAGGCATCGGAGAACTGTTTGACTATCTACCCCAAGTCCACATTTGCCAGGTGACCCAGCCCCGTGATCCGGGCCGTTCATT
>NZ_AWFE01000034.1:0-481 GCF_003263315.1 Hyphomonas sp. GM-8P | reverse complement strand
ATGTCTGGTCGTATGACTTCGTCCAGGACCGGACGCATGACGGAAAGGTCTTCCGCATGCTGTGCGTGATCGACGAGTACACTCGGGAGTGTCTCGCTATCCGCGTCGAGCGCAAGCTGAACTCTCGTGATGTCCTGGATGTTCTTGGTGAACTGTTCGTCAGGCATGGTGCACCAGAGCACATACGGTCAGACAATGGCCCAGAGTTTATCGCCATCGCACTTCGCGAATGGCTCGGCAATATCGGCGTGAAGACGCTTTACATCACGCCTGCGAGCCCATGGGAAAATGGATACTGCGAAAGCTTCAACTCAAAGCTCAGGGATGAGCTCCTAGCCCGCGAAATCTTCTATGACCTGCGTGAAGCCAAAGCCCTGATCGAAGGGTGGCGACATCATTACAATACGTTCCGGCCACACTCATCACTCGGCTACAAACCACCTGCGCCAAAAGCCATCTTGCCCGCGGCGTTCATACCGCC
>NZ_AWFE01000033.1:0-495 GCF_003263315.1 Hyphomonas sp. GM-8P | reverse complement strand
GGGGGTGTCCACACATGCTGCGCGAGGAAGGCGCGAAGCGGCGGGGAAAATTCTTCGCCCGTCCGGTTTCAGGGCCGGGTCAGCGCGTCCAGGTCATACGGCAAGAGACGGGAACAAGGGGGCCGAAGACGGCTGCCGATGGAAGGGAGTAACCCACTCCCGCATGCGCTCTGATATGTCTCACGAGACCTTGAGACGGGCGATTTTTCGGCAGGCATTCTTATCGATTGAACCCCACTTCGCGCGCATCCGCATGCTTAAACCCGAATGTGAAAAGCCGCCCGATGCCAGGCACCGGACGGCTCGCACTCTGCCTGAGAGGAGGAGACGAAACTCAGGCAGCGTCTGCTTCGCAAGGCTCCACTTCGGGTTGGGTGTTGTCTTCATCCTCACCCTCGAACAGGCCCGCAATCCGGGTCCAAGCCTCGACCGTCGCGCAACCCGCTCCTTCGACAAGGCCGGTTGGCGGCACCTGCATCCAGCCGGGACGCCAGC
>NZ_AWFE01000032.1:0-495 GCF_003263315.1 Hyphomonas sp. GM-8P | reverse complement strand
GGGGGTGTCCACACATGCTGCGCGAGGAAGGTGCAAAGCGCCGGGGAAAATTCTTCGCGCGTCCGGTTTCAGGGCCGGGTCAGCGCGTCCAGGTCATACGGCAAGAGACGGGAACAAGGAGTCCGAAGACCGCTGCCGATGGAACGGAGGAACCCATTGCGGCAGGCGCTTTGATCTGTCCTGCGAGACCTTTAGACGCGCGATTTTTCGACAGGCATTCTGCGGATTGAACAGCATTGACACTGCCACCCGCTACCCCGAACCCGAATGTGAAAAGCCGTCCGATGTCAGGCACCGGACGGCTCGCACTCTGCCTGAGAGGAGGAGACAAACCTCAGGCAGCGTCTGCTTCGCAAGGCTCCGTTTCAGGTTCGAAATTGTCCTCGTCCTCACCCTCGAACAGGCCCGCAATCCGTTCCCAACCATCGACCGTCGGGCACCTGGCTCCTTCGACAAGGCGGGTCGGCGGCACCTGCATCCAGCCGGGACGCCAGC
>NZ_AWFE01000031.1:0-563 GCF_003263315.1 Hyphomonas sp. GM-8P | reverse complement strand
GTGGCGCTCGAAGAATCGCGCCGGGCCGCCACCCGGGAACAGGCCCGCATCCGTCACAAGCGCTTCGTCGGCGACGGCGTCGCCTATACGAGGGATTAGGGCGATGGAAGACCTCGGCGTCATCGACCAGTTCGTCGCGACCTTCTCTTCTTACATCGACAGCGGCTTTGGCCTGCTGCAGCCGGATGTCGCCTTCCTGACCTCCGCGCTCATTGCCATCGACATCACACTGGCAGGCCTCTTCTGGGCCATGGGTCCGGACACGGACATTGTCGGACGGTTCCTCAAGAAAGTCCTCTATGTCGGCGCCTTCGCGCTCATCCTCGGCAATTTCGCGCTTCTCTCGGACATTGTGTTCACCAGCTTCGCTCAATTAGGGCTGAATGCCACCGGCGGCACGATCACAGCCGAGGACATCATGAAGCCAGGGTTCATAGCCGCGACCGGGTTCGATGCGGCGCTGCCCCTCCTCGACGAGATCGAAAAACTCACCGGCCCGCTCGCCTTCTTCGAGAACTTCGTGATCATCGCGGTCCTGTTCCTCGCCTGGATCATCACGCTGC
>NZ_AWFE01000030.1:0-563 GCF_003263315.1 Hyphomonas sp. GM-8P | reverse complement strand
GTGGCGCTCGAAGAATCGCGCCGGGCCGCCATCGAGGAACAGGCCCGCATCCGTCACAAGCGCTTCCGCGGCGACGGCGTCGCCTACAGGCGGAACTAGCGCCATGGAAGATCTTGGCGTCATCGACCAGTTTGTTGCGACCTTCTCCGCCTATATCGACAGCGGGTTCGGTCTCCTGCAGCCGGATGTCGCGTTCCTGACCTCCGCCCTCATCGCGATCGACATCACGCTCGCCGGACTTTTCTGGGCCATGGGGCCGGACACGGATATTGTCGGCCGGTTCCTGAAGAAGGTCCTTTATGTCGGCGCCTTCGCGCTGATCCTCGGCAATTTTGCGCTCCTGTCGGACGTGGTGTTCACGAGCTTTGCACAGCTGGGGCTCAATGCCACTGGCGGCACGATTACCGCCGAGGACATCATGAAGCCGGGATTTGTCGCGGCCACCGGGTTCGATGCGGCTCTGCCCCTGCTCGACGAGATCGAAAAGCTGACCGGTCCGATCGCCTTCTTCCAGAACATCGTCATCATCGCTGTCCTGTTCCTCGCCTGGATCATCACGCTGC
>NZ_AWFE01000029.1:0-569 GCF_003263315.1 Hyphomonas sp. GM-8P | reverse complement strand
TGAGATCGAGATGCTGGAGAACATGGCCCGCGATCTCGAAGCGCTGCCCGATAGCATCGCCGATGACATCCTGCGCCGTATGCGCCGCATCGAGGAGCTGATGCGCGAGGCAGAAGGTATCGGCTACAAAGTCGAGGAAATCGATCGCGAGTATGAAGAGGTCTACCCAGAAGATTATGGCAGTGAACCGCCCCGTCAGGCGGTGCTCGTCGAAGAAGCCCGCGCCCGCTGGCGTCAGTCGCGCACCGCCTACAGAGAAAGCCTTGAGGTCACGGCCTCGGTCGTCTCATCGGCGCGCGAGGATCCAGAAAGCCTCGACCGGCTGATCGCCGACAGCCAGTCCGCCGTCGGCAATCTCCAGGTCGCCCAGGCCGGCAATCAGATCGAGGCCCTGCAGACCGAGCAGCTCATGCAGATGGAAGCCATGATGGCGGCGCATTACCGCGCCGAAGCGCTTGAGCGTGCCCGCCAGCTTGCCGAGGCCGAACGCGGCCGCGCACGGACACGGACCTTTCTCGGAGAGTGATGGAAGATGGACGTGATCGACACCTTCCTTGCGACCTTCATCG
>NZ_AWFE01000028.1:0-574 GCF_003263315.1 Hyphomonas sp. GM-8P | reverse complement strand
TGAGATCGAGATGCTGGAGAACATGGCCCGCAATCTCGAAACCCTGCCCGTCAATGTCGCCGAAACCATCATTCTCGACCGCATCCACCGGATTGAGGAACTGATGCGCAAGGCCGAAGGCATCGGCTACGGCGTCGATGAGGTCGAGCGCGAATACGAGACGGCTTATCCCGAATCCTATGGCGAAGAGCCACCCCGGCAGGAAGTCCTGGTCGAAGACGCCCGCGCTCGCTGGCGCCAGTCACGCACCGCCTATCGCGACACACTGACGACGGTCGCGGCCGCCCTTGAAGACAACCAGACAGATGCGACAGCTATCGCAGGGCTGATCGAACAGAGTCAGAGCGCTGCTGGCAATCTGCAGGTCCTGCAGGCCGGGAACCAGATCGAGGCGATGCAGACCGAACAGCTCATCCAGATGGAGAGCATGATGGCGTCGTACTACCGCGCCGAAGCGCTCGAACGCGCGCGCGAACTGGCCGAAGCCGAACGCGGCCGGGCCCGGACGAAAGCCTTTCTCGGAAACTGAGCCGCCCCATGGATGTGATCGACACCTTCCTTGCGACCTTCATCG
>NZ_AWFE01000027.1:0-592 GCF_003263315.1 Hyphomonas sp. GM-8P | reverse complement strand
CCGGTCAAGGGCGCCCACGCCGGACGCTTACTTAGCGCACCGGAGTAGCGCACACGAATCGTACCTGGTTGGTTATGAACCGAATTGGAAGAGTAAGACGAGTTATACACAATCAGTAAGACGCCAATGCAGGCACTTCGGCCTCGGGCTAATATTTATTGAAAATCTGTCGGATCATTCTAGTTTTGCGGTCCTTGAAAACGCCGAGAGAGTGGATCCTGCACCCGAAAAGGCAGACGCTTTGCTCGCTCGGCATTTGAACAATACGGGACGCAAGCGCATTCGGTCTTGGAGACAAAAGACATTAACTTGGGACGAGGAAATATAGAACTTTGACTGTCGTGCCTAAGCGTCGCAGCAATCCGCTAAATGCGCCTATTGTCACTGTGGCTAATCTAAAAGGTGGAGTCGGAAAATCTACGACAGCATTGATGTTGTCGGAGGGGCTTGCCTACGCATACGGCCTGCGTGTTCTTGTCTTAGATTTTGACGCGCAATCTAATTTAAGCCAGCTGATGTTGACGGAAAAGGGCGTACTAAAAGCTTACAATGGCGAAAGAGGTGGTCTGCATCCCGAAAAGTGGTCCGGTAT
>NZ_AWFE01000026.1:0-641 GCF_003263315.1 Hyphomonas sp. GM-8P | reverse complement strand
TTCCTCACCCATACCTGGAAGACCCTTGCCCGCGTCATCGCCGAAACCGGCGTGAATGCGGACCTGTTCAAGGCGCCGGAAACGGTTCCGAAAACGCTGAAGCGGCGCGTCTCGGCAGAGCTGAAGCGGCTCGGCGTGCTGCTCCGCCGTCTGATCTTCCTGATGACTTTTCGGGTGGAGTTGGCGCCAGTGACGCCGCGGCCTGGGTCGAACCATTTCGAGAAAGCGGAGGGCGAGACGCAGTCGAAGTACACCTTCTCGCTTGTCCCAACACAGGCAGACGAAACACCGGACTTCCTGCGCGGGCCGGTCACGGTCCCGGAGCGCGAGCCCAGCCTCGCTGCGTCCCTGATCGCCCGCTGGCAGGCCATGCTGGACACGCTGAAACATGCCAACCGCCGCGCCAAATGCCTGGCCCGCACGATCCAGCGCCGGAAAGCGAATGGCGAGCCGAAGCCCTACATCGTGCTCGTCCCCGGAACGCATGCCATGCACCGCGCCGTGGCCTTCGTCTCGGGCGGGCTCACCGTCCAGCTGATCGAGGCGCTGCGAGACTGGCCGGTACCCAATAGAGGTTGATCCCAGCCAAAATCAGGAATCTCGCCGGAGCGCGGACGCGTTTCCGGGTAAAGGTGCTGGGC
>NZ_AWFE01000025.1:0-658 GCF_003263315.1 Hyphomonas sp. GM-8P | reverse complement strand
CGCCGCATGGATCCACGTATTGATGGAGACGCCATCGGCTTGTGCCAGGCGCGCCACTTCCTTCTTGAGCGACCTTGAGATTCTGAGTGAAAATCTTCGGCCGCCTCCCACGCCTATTCTTTCCTTGTTGTGATGAGGAAAGCGTCTGCCCGTTTGTCGACGTCCACGGGCAGATAAAGCTTGAGGGTCTCGGCGAACTCCTCTTGCTTGCCGGCTGGAAAGGTTCCGCTGATGCGTTCAGCCGCGAGAGCCGCGTCATCGATACGGAGTTTTGTGGTCGAATAGCGGTTCATTTCGGCAACGGCCTCGGCGAGCGTCACATTGTCGAACTGGAGGAGGCCTTCGCGCCATTTGCCGGCCTGGGCGGGGTCGATGGTGGAGAGGATGGGGTCAGCGCCCGGTTTCATGTCGAGCCGGTCGCCGGGCTTGAGGACGAGGCCCTCCTGTTGGCTCTCTTCTGGTATCCCGCCTGCCTGCCCTGCCCCGGGATCTGGCTGGCCTGTTGTGACGCGGACCGAGCCCTTGATGAGCGTGACGGAAACCGTGTCCTGATCTGCGTGGATATCAAATTCCGTGCCGAGCGCGCGTGTGATTGTGCCGCCCGCTTCGACGAGGAAAGGCCGGTCGGAATGTTCGACCTCGAACAGGGCTTCGCCTT